>NZ_JAFCTU010000005.1:0-266789 GCF_049896185.1 Massilia sp. TSP1-1-2 | reverse complement strand
GTTATATTAACTTTTCGGCTTGACCGCGCGCGCAGTAAATGTCTTCGTACAACATGCCAGCATCGAGTCCCGGCAAGGACGTGACGATGAAACGGGTGTTCTCACCAAGCGCCATGACCTCGGCCTTCAACAGTACCCGCCAAGCCCTTGGCCATGAGCGAGCCTTGTAGATAAATTCATCAAACAGGCGCACAGCATTGGGCGGCACCTCCTGCGACTGGGCCGCAACCCAGCGGTCGATGGCACGCAGCCTGGTCGGCTCGGCCATCGCGACAAGCTTGACGTTGCAGGAGAAACCGAAGATGAAATCGACGTTCGGCATGCTGTCGATCAAGCCCATCAATTCGGGGCCGCTGAAGTGGCCGTCGCCACGAACGAGAATGTGGGTATCGGGAAAACGCAGGCGTATCAGTTTCAGAACGCGGCGCATGATCATCGCGTTCTCGTTGCCAAATGGCCGCCTTCCAGGGCGCAGCACGGCGGCGATCAGGCCACCTGACATGCCGTCAAAGATCATCAGCGGCAGGTAGCAGGTCGAACCGTAATGGTGGTTGTAGAACGCCAGTGGCTGCTGGCCGTAGCACGCATCCTCCGAGTGATCGAGGTCGAGAATCAAGCTCTTTGGTGGGCTGGCAAAGCTGGCGATGAATTGCTCCACGAGTGCTTCGCTGACGCGGTAAATGTCCTGGCGGCTAGCGGCATGTTCGAAGCGCGAGATCGTCGCCCCCGATGCCAGCGCTGCGTCATCGTCAAACGGCAGGCGTGCCGCTCCCAGCTTGAACATCGGATCGTGACGCAGGCTGTTCGCATCGTTGCCGTCTTCGTAGCCACAGCCGATCTGGTAGATGCGCTGCGTTAAAAGATCGTGATACGAATGGCTGACGTAACTCTGATGGCGGCGGTCCGGCAGGGCTGCAGCGAGGCGCTTGGTCAGGCCGATCTGGAGGTCGACGCCACGCAGAAGAACCGGACCGAGATCGGAGGACAAGCCGCCGCCGGCGAAATCGGCACGGACACTGTGAGCGGGAATGGATGCAAAACGGAGCTGCTCTGGGGTAGAATTCATGTCGGGCAAGGTGGCGTTCGTGCTGATAGGTTGTGTTTCTTGATAACTCCCATTTTATCAATCACTTACGGCATTCTTGCCCTTTTTTATGCAAAATTCAGGTTAGAGCACCGTGACATCGTCCTCGCGCACGCGGGGATCCATAGAACGTTTGGGCCGAGTCCCGTTCAATGGATCGCCGTGAGCTTTTCAGCAAGAGGAAAACAAGGTTGGTCGACATTTTCACATTCCCCGATTTGCAAGCGACCGCCCTGCCTTCGGGCGGGTGCATCGCCGACAGCGTCGCCGCCCACCTTGAGCCCGCCACGCGCTTTGGCCGCAGCGATGTCCGTCAGGACGCCCCCGACCAGCTGGTCGCCGTCAATTTGACGCTCACGCAAGTCCAGGAAGTGCATTTCGACGTCGTGTGGCACGCCGGAGCACGCCAGCTGCCGAGCGACATCACCCAACTGGCCAACGGCACGCGCCTGAAAGTTGAACTGAACACGCAGCTTGGCATGGCGCGCGACGGCTGCGACGACGCGCTGCGCGCCTGGGTCGCGCACGATCCGCGCGCCTACCGCCGCGTGCTGCCGCCCGAGGCCGCGTTTCGCCATTCGCCCGGCCGCTACGGCATTGAATTCACCTGCCAGCACTGCTATGGCAAGTGCCAGGTCCAGTGCGACGGCTGCGCCGGCGCCGGGCGCGTCAGCTGCCCTGCCTGTCATGGCGCCGGCAACGTGCATTGCCATCAATGCGCCGGCACCACGCGCCTGACATGCAGCGCCTGCATCGGCAGCGGCCACACCACCGGGCAAGTGAGCGAGCAGCGCTGGGACGCGGACGCGAATGCCTACGTCACCATCCAGGTTCCGGTCAAGCGGCCCTGCCTTGCCTGCGGCGGCGCTGGATCGATCCATTGCATCGCCTGCACCTTCGGCCAGGCGCAGTGCGGCGCCTGCGCGGGCCTGCGCAGCGTCGCCTGCAAAGGCTGCGGCGGCGCCGGATGCTTCGATTGCGCCGAGTGCGCGGCGACCGGCGTGCAGCACGAATGGGCCAGCGTCACGGCCAGCGTGAGCACCCATGAAGAGCTGACCTTCGGCGCGGTCGACGCCACGCTTGAAGCGCTGATCCGCGAGCGCATCGGGGCCGCCGAGCTGCCCGCCTATGGCAGCTACCTCGAAGCCCATCACGTCGTCGACCGCGCGGCGCTGGGCAGCCGCTACGAACTGCGCATTGACGCCCTGTACGCCAGGCTGCATGCTGCGGCCCGCCATTTTTCCGTGTATGGACTGGGGCCGCAGGCGCGCGTGCTCGACTTCGTCAATATCGTCGGCCACCTGCTCGAGAACGACCTCGTCACGCTTGAACGGGCGCTGGCGCCGGTGTCGTTCTGGTCGCGCCCGAAGGACACGGCGCTGCTGCCCGCCTTGAAGCAGTTTGTCGCCTCCGAGCTGAACCTGTTGATCGCCGAACAGTTAGGCGCGCAGCCGGCGGCGGGCGCAATGCAAGCCCATTTCAAAGGCATGGTGGACGCGGCGTACGTGCAGCGCGCCAGCGCCGCACTGCGCCAGGGATTTGGCCGCCTGTACGGCGCCGGCCTGCCGCGCCCTGCCTTGTGGGTGGCCGGCGCGGCCGCCGTGGCCTCGGTCATGGTGTACGCGTTCGGGCCGTCGACTTACGGGCCATTCATTTGCACGCTGTGGGCTGCGCTGGCTGGGGCGGCGCTCTGGATCGGCGTTGAAATGCTCTCGCTTGGGCGCATCATGCGCAGTTTCCCCCAGCAGATCGGGGCGCGCTTGCATTCGCAGATCAAGGCCGGTGGCGGCGTGACGAAGTGGCGCATTGCGGTTGCGGCGGGCGTGCTCGCCAGTGCCTTGCTGGCGGCGACGCTCGCGTCCAAGGTACCGTTCATCGCGCGCCACCATCAGGCAAGCGCACTGGCCCAGCTTGCAGCACAAGCGCCAAGCGCGCCGGCTGCGAGCGGCATTGAGCAGGACCGTTCGACGGCCGAGAAGGAAGGCCTGTACGAGATCCGGCAAGCAGCCCGCAAGTTCCTCATCGCTCACAACAAGAAGAACAAGACCACATTCAAGGCACTCGAGCCCAATTTGAACGAGCAGTACCCCAAATGCAGTACGGCCTTGAGCGTGGCATGGGTGCCGAAGAGTTACGGCCTGGCGCAGCCGGCGCTGTTCGTGCGCTGCAAAAAGAGCGTCAGCAAACACGAGCGGAAGTGGGAATCCATCGTGCCGGTCGCCCGCCGCGGCGGCTGAGCCCGCCATCTCCCCCGGGGTCAGTTCCCCCTTTGCGACACGAGCTCATGTAGTAACGGCAGAGCTCGTGTCGTAATAGGGTAACTGACCCCGTTGGTCTTTCGGGCTACCCGCAGCGCATGTGGTATCCTGTCGCCCTTCCCCCGCATTGTAAAAACAGTGTAAGACTGGTCCATGCTTCGCGCATCCGGGCCACTTGTCGTCCACGCGTGAACAACTATCGATGAAAATGACTCTCTACGGCATTCCCAACTGCGACACGGTCAAGAAAGCGCGCACCTGGATGGCCGAGCATGGCCACGCGTTCGACTTCCATGACTTTAAAAAGCAGGGCCTGGAGCGCGCCACCGCAGCCGCCTGGCTTGAACAGCTAGACTGGGAAGTGCTCGTCAACCGCAAAGGCACGACCTGGCGCAAGCTGACCGACGAGCGCCGCGCCGCCGTCACCAGCAAGGCCGCCGCGCTCGAACTGGTGCTTGAACAACCATCGGTCGTCAAGCGCCCGGTGCTCGATCGCGGCGGCAAATTTTCGGTCGGGTTCTCGGACAGCCATTACCAGGAGCTGTTCAAATGACGCCGTCGCCCACCCTCGCGCTGGCCGAAGAATTGATCGCGCTTTCCTCGGTCACGCCCGAAGACAAAGGCTGCCAGCAGCGCCTGATCGAACTGCTCTCCCCGCTCGGCTTCGTGTGCGAAACCATCACGTCAAAAGGCGTCACCAACCTGTGGGCGCGCAGGGGCACAAGCTCGCCCGTGTTCGTCTTTGCGGGCCATACCGACGTGGTCCCGACTGGCCCGGTCGAGCAGTGGGAATCCAAACCCTTCGTGCCCACCCACCGCGACGGCAAGCTGTACGGCCGGGGCGCGGCCGACATGAAGACCTCGATCGCGGCGATGGTTGTCGCTTGCCAGGAATTTACCGCAGCGCACCCCGACCACAAAGGCTCGATCGCCTTTCTCATTACCAGCGACGAGGAAGGCCCGGCCACCGACGGCACCGTGATCGTCTGCGAAAAGCTGGTCGAACGTGGCGAAACCATCGATTACTGCCTGGTGGGCGAGCCCACCTCGGCGCACATCCTGGGCGACATGATCAAGAACGGGCGCCGCGGTTCGCTGTCGGGCCACCTGGTCATCAAGGGCATCCAGGGCCACATCGCTTACCCGCAACTGGCCAAAAATCCGATTCACCTGGCCGCGCCCGCGCTGGCCGAGCTGGCAGCCGAACAGTGGGACAACGGCAACGACTACTACCTGCCCACGTCGTGGCAGATGTCGAACATCCACGCCGGCACGGGCGCCAACAATGTGATTCCCGGCGAAGTGGCAATCGACTTCAACTTCCGCTTTTCCACCGCCAGCACGGCCGACGGCCTGGAAGCGCGCGTGCACGCCATCCTCGACAAGCACAACCTGGCGTACGAACTGGCCTGGACGCTGTCGGGCCTGCCGTTCCTGACGCCGCGCGGCACCCTGTCCGACGCCTTGTCCAGCGCGATTGTCGCCGAGACGGGCGTGCACACCGAATTATCGACCACGGGCGGCACCTCCGACGGGCGCTTCATCGCGCGCATCTGCCCCCAGGTGATAGAATTCGGCCCTCCGAACGCCAGCATCCACAAGATCGACGAGCACGTTGAAGTGCGCTTCATCGATCCGCTCAAGAACATCTATCGCCGCACGTTGGAAAACCTGCTGGCGCCAGCAGTTTAATCGACCATGCACCGAGACCTGTCATGACCACGACCCCGTTTGCCACCTTATTTACCACCCCGCGCGACCTGCTGCGCTACGCCGTGAGCCGCTTTCACGCGGCCAAGCTGTTCTTCGGCCATGGCAGCGCCGAAGCCTTTGACGAAGCGGCCTACCTGATCCTGCACACGCTCAAGCTCCCGCTCGACAAGCTCGACCCTTTCCTCGACGCCCGCCTGCTGCCCGAAGAAGTGCTGCAGGTACTGGCCGTGATCGAGCGGCGCACCGTTGAACGCGTGCCGGCCGCTTACATCACCAATGAAGCGTGGCTGGGCACCTACGCCTTTTATGTCGACGAGCGGGTGCTGGTGCCGCGTTCATTCATCGCCGAACTGATTCCACAGCAGTTCAGCCCATGGGTGGAAGATCCGTACGCGGTCGCGAACATCCTTGAACTGTGCACCGGGTCGGCCTGCCTGGCGATCATGATGGCCGACTGCTTCCCCAATGCCGTGGTCGATGCGATCGATATTTCGACCGATGCGATTGCCGTGGCCGAGCGCAATATTCGCGATTACAAGCTTGATGGCCGTGTCAATCCGATTGTCTCGGACCTGTACCAGAATGTGCCGTTCAAGAAGTACGACATGATCATCACCAATCCACCGTATGTGAATGCCGATTCGATGAGCAAGCTGCCGCCGGAGTATTTGCGCGAGCCGCACATTGCGCTGGCCGGTGGCGAAGACGGCATGGATTTGGTGCGCAAGATCGTTGCGGGTGCGGCTGAACGCTTGACGCCGAATGGCATCCTGATGGTTGAAATCGGCAATGAGGCGGAGTATGCCGAGGCTGCGTTCGGGCACCTGGGGCTGACCTGGCTGACCACCAGCGCGGGTGATGATATGGTTTTCCTGCTGACGGCTGAACAGCTGCAGTTGCAGTAAAGTTTTTGGCGGCTCATGGCGGAATGCGCTTGCGCTTTTCCGCCCTACGGGCCGTATAAGTTTTTGGCGGAGCTTGGCGGAATGCGCTGACGCTTTTCGCCCTACGAAACCCGTCGCGGGCCGTAGGGCGGAAAAGCGAATGCGCATTCCGCCATGCTCCGCCACCACCATTTAGAAGAAGAAGTAATCAATGATCCGTTTCCTCAACGTTAGCCTCATGCGCGGCACCAAGCCGCTCCTCAAGGATGTCGACCTAACCCTCAATCCAGGCGATAAAATCGGTCTGATTGGCGCCAACGGCGCCGGCAAATCGAGCCTGTTCGCCATGCTGCGCAACGAGCTGCATCCGGATCAGGGCGAGATCGACTTTCCCGCCAAGTGGCGCATGGCGTACGTGGCCCAGGAAACGCCGCCGCTCGAACGCTGCGCGCTCGACTACGCGATCGACGGCGACACCACGCTGCGTAAACTTGAGGAAGAACTGGCGCGCCTCGAAGCGCAGCCGGAATCAACCGAGAACGGCATCGCCATCGGTAACATCTACAGCGCGCTGGCCGACGCCGACGCCTACACCGTGCAGTCGCGCGGCGAACAACTGCTGCTCGGCCTGGGCTTCACGCTCGACCAGATGCAGCAGCCGATCGTGAGCTTTTCGGGCGGCTGGCGCATGCGCCTGAACCTGGCGCAGGCGCTGATGTGTCCATCCGATCTGCTGCTGCTCGACGAGCCGACCAACCACCTGGACCTGGACGCCATCATCTGGCTCGAGGACTGGCTCAAGCGCTATCCGGGCACCCTGATCATCATCTCCCACGATCGCGACTTCCTCGACGAGATCGTCAACGTCATCGTCCACATCGACGAGTGCAAGCTAAAACGCTACTCGGGCAACTACTCGGGCTTCGAGCGCCAGCGCGCCGCGCAGATGATCCTCGCCGCCGGCGCACTGGCCAAGCAGCAGCGCCAGCGCGCCCACCTCGAATCGTTCGTGAACCGCTTCAAGGCCCAGGCGTCCAAGGCGCGTCAGGCGCAGAGCCGCATGAAGGCGCTCGAGAAAATGGAAGAGCTGGCCCCGCTGCGCGCGGCCGCCGAATTCTCGTTCGAGTTCCGCGAGCCGTTGGCCGCGCCCAACCCGCTCTTGGTAATGGAAGACGTCAACGCCGGCTACCATATCCTCGACGAACATGGCGACCGTGTATCGGACAAGGTGATCGTCTCGGGCATTAAGTTCTCGCTGCAGATCGGCCAGCGCATTGGCCTGCTGGGCGTCAACGGCGCCGGCAAGTCGACACTGATCAAGACCATCGCGGGCGAACTGCAACCGCTGACGGGCGACGCCACGCTCGGCAAGGGTCTGTCGATCGGCTATTTCGCCCAGCACCAGGTGGAGATGCTGCGCCACGACGAGTCGCCGCTGTGGCACCTGGCCAAAATCGCGCCCACGGTGCGCGAGCAAGAGCTGCGCAACTTCCTGGGCGGCTTCAACTTCCCCGGCAATATGGTGACCAGCTCGATCCGTCCATTTTCGGGCGGTGAAAAAGCGCGCCTGGCGCTGGCGCTGATTGTATGGCAGCGACCCAACTTGCTGCTGCTCGATGAGCCGACCAACCACCTGGACCTGGAAACGCGCGAGGCGCTGACGATGGCGCTGGCGCAGTTTGAAGGCACGCTGGTCGTGGTCTCCCACGATCGCCACCTGCTGCGCGCCACGACCGACCAGTTCATCATCGTCGCCGACGGCAAGCTGCAACCGTTCGACGGCGACCTGGACGACTACAAGGACTGGCTGTTCCAGACCAAGCTTGGCAAGGGCACCACTGTGCTGCCGGCGGCCGGCAAGGACAACAAGACGGAGTTCCCGACCGTGCCTGCGGTGGCCGTGCCGGTGACGCCCGCGGTCAACACCAAGGACCAGAAAAAGCACGACGCCGAGCAGCGCCAGCGCATGGCCACGCTCAAAAAACCGATCGAAAACAAGATCAAGCGCCTCGAAGAGCAAATCGCCAAGCGCAATGAACAGCAGGCCGAAGTCGATGCGAAGCTGGCAGAGTCAAGCATCTACGAAGCGGCCAACAAGGCCAAGCTCAAGACGCTGATGGCCGACCAGGCCTTCTACAAGAAGGACCTGGCGACGCTGGAAGCGGAGTGGCTGCAATTGCAGGAGCAGCTCGAAGGACTGGCTGCGTAAAAAAGCATCACATCGTCCTCGCACGCGTGGCGCTTTGAGGACGATGGCCTTGCGTCGGGCTGTCCGATTCACGGCGCCTTCAGCTGGCGTGATGCCGGAACGGATTGGCATGCTGCGCCGGGCGTCGGGCACAGGGCGGCACGGGTACGCCCACCGGTCGCGCGATCGCATGGTGCGCGGCCACCTTGACGGTTGGCGGCGCCAGATCGGTGAGCAAATAGGCCAGCCGCACGGCCTGGTATTCACTTTCCTGCACATCCGGCAAAATGGTCTCATTGTCGCTGGAGAGCTTGAGCACCCGCCATCCGCCCCCGGCGCGCCGCACGCACCACAGCGAACCACCATTATCCAGAAAGTCGCGCTCGATTTCGGTAAGTGGAACTGTTGACATGTTCTCTCCTGGCTGGGTTGATATCGGGATCGCCACCGTGGCAACTTTTACACATTTAATTTCCCAATAGCATCAGTATTAATTACTCTTGGAAATTTCTCTGTTAGCTAGCGAACAGAGATGCATAAAACCGACAGCAGGGGCGTGCGAAGTTGCCGAACGAGTGGAGTGATGACGCGAAGGGAAAGGTAGAAGACGCTGGCGGACGCTGCGGTGAAAAGAGCAGAACGCCCTTTCACCACAATGTTTTTTAGCAAGGCGGGAACTTACGCGACGCGCTTTTCATCGCGCGCGCTGTCGCGCTTGATCGACATCAGGCGGTCGATGTCGACCAGGATCAGGCGCCGGCCCTCGGCTTCGCCCAGCCCGAGCAGGTAGTCGCAATCGCCGTCGCCGTCAGTGCCGGGGATCGGCGTGATCTGGTCGGCGTACATGCGCACCACGTCGGTCACGCCATCGACCACCATGCCGACCACGCAGCTGGCCAGCTGCAAAATGATGACGTCGGTCGACGGTCCGGCCACGCCGGCGCGCGCATCGAAGGCCATGCGCATGTCGACAATAGGCATGATCACGCCGCGCGAGACGGCCACGCCGCTGATGATGGCGCCGTCCGAGGCGAAGCGTTCGAGCGACTTGAGCGTGCTCAATTCCTTGACCTTGCGAAATTCAACACCGTAGTCGAGCCCGCCAAGCTGGAAACTGAGAAACTCCAACTTGCCGGCGGGCGCCGTCTTGGGTTCGGTGATGGACATGGTGTGCCTTTCGTTTCGTGCGTGGGGTAGCGCCGACGAAACCTATCGTAATGCGAGGGCATACTTCGCTCGTTGAGTGCGATCAATGTTTCCTAACGAACAGAACGACGCGCGCGCACGCCAGGACGCCCCGCGAGGAACTGATGGCCTTGCAAAGCGACTGGAACCCATTACAATGGGACAGCAATGCTGTGTGGGTAACATTGTAAAAATCAAGGACCGGACATGTTTCAATGGCTGCAGAAAATTTTTTCCTCCCCCGTTCCTGAGGCCCCGCCAACCGCGCCCGGCACACCGGCAGCCAGGCCGGCACCGCCCCGCGGCGGGCGCCAGGGGCGCCGGCCGCTGTCGCCGGTACCGGTACCGGCGACAGCGGCTCCATCGGCGGCTTGTCGTTCGACCAGCGTGACACCGTCAACACCACCTATTACAACTGGCTGTTCGGCAGCAAGGGGGCGTCGGAACTGGAGACCACGGAGCCTGAAAATCAGGTGCTGGGCGCCCTCGCCACCATCCTCAAGTCGCAGCAGTCGGGCGCCGCGCTGGTGCGCCGCCTGCCCGGCCTGATCCCGCAGCTGCTGCAAAGCCTGCGCAGCGATACTTTTTCAGGCGCGCACCTGTCGCGCACCATTTCCAGCGATGTGGTGCTGGTCGCGGCGGTGATCCGCGCGGCCAACAATTCCTTCATCGGCTACGGCACCACGATCACCAGTGTCGAACACGCGATCATGCTGATCGGGACCGAAGGCTTGCGCCACCTGATCACCAGCGTCGCCTTCCGCCCCATCATCGACATGAATTCGGGGCACTACACGCGCGCGCTGGCGCCGCGCATCTGGGACCAGTCCGAGCGGGCCGCCCTGGCCAACCGCATGCTGGCCGAAGAAATGGGCGTCGATCCTTTCGAAGCCTTCCTCGCCGGCCTGGTGCAGTACGTGGGCCTGATCGTCACGCTGCGCATCATGGACCAGTGCGACAAGGACGGCAAACAGCTCGGCTCCGACATGTTTTGCGCCAGCCTGCTGCGCGACGCCCGTGCGCTTAGCTGCAGTATCGGGCGCGAGTGGGATTTCCCGGCCAGCGTCGTCACCGCCATCGGCGAGCAGGCCGGCGCGCGCAAAGGTGTGCAAGTCTCGCCCATGGGGCGCCTGCTGTCGCAGTCCGACTACCTGAGCAAGGTGCGCATTTTGGCTGAAAGTGCGCTGGCCGACAGCGCCGATGCGGCCCTGTTCAAGGGCCTCACGCCTGCGGCGATGGCGTGCTATCACCGGCTCGACGCCATCGCCGACCAGGCGCCGGCCGCCATCGCAGTGCCTGCAGCGGCGTTGTGACGGCGCTCGTCAATCCAGCCGAAGTCGAGTTTTCCAACATCCGGGCCCAGGGCCCGGGCGGCCAGAACGTCAACAAGGTCTCGTGCGCGGTGCACCTGCGCTTCGACATCGCGGCCTCTTCCCTGCCCGAAGCGATCCGCGAACGCTTGCTGGCGCTGTCGGACCAGCGCATCACGCAAAACGGCGTGCTGGTGCTCAAGGCGCAGCAGTCGCGCAGCCTGGAACAGAACAAGGAGGACGCGCTGCGCCGCCTGCAGGAACTGGTCGACAGCGTGGCGGTGCTGCCTGCGCTGCGGCGCGCAACCAAACCCACCCGCAGCTCCCAGCGCCGCCGCCTCGATTCAAAAACCAGGAGCGGCCAGACCAAGGCGATGCGCGGCAAGGTCAGCGAGTAGTTCTCAGTAAAGCCGTGGCCGACGCCGCGTCACCCTGCCGGCAGGCTCCCCGGCCGGCCCGTCAGGTAGCCCTGCACCGTATGCACGCCCAGCTCGCGCAGCGTGCTCAGTTCGTCTTCCGTTTCCACGCCTTCGGCCACCACCTTGCTGCCGGTGGCCGCAGCAAACGTGATCAACGCGGCGGCCAACGCGCGCGAGCCGGCCTCGTGATCGATGTTGCGGATCAGGCTCTGGTCAAGCTTGATCACGTCCGGCTTGAGCTTGAGGATGTGGCGAAAACTGGCGTACCCCGATCCCGCATCGTCCACCGCCAGGCGCAGCCCGTTCTTGCGCAACTGCGCCAGCGCTTGCGAAATCTGGTCGTAGTCGGTGATCGAACAATGCTCGGTCACTTCGAGCATCAGGCGATCGAGCGGCGCGCCGGCCAGCACCGCGTCGAGGACACCGGTCAGGATCGTCTGCGGCGAGACGTTGATGGCAAGGTAGACGCCGTCAGGTATCAGGGCCAGGCCCGCGAGCGCCTTTTCGATGGCAAGCATCTCAAGCCGATGGCCCAGCTCCACGCCGTGCGCTTCGGTGAACCACTGATCCGGGCCGCGCCCGGGCTCGGGCGCGAAACGGGCCAGCGCTTCGTAGCCGACCACGCGCTGGCGTTCGGTGTCGAACACACCCTGGTAGACCATTGTAAAGCGGCCGGCGGAAAACACGTCGGTCAGCCGCTCCACGATCGTCGCGCGCGCGCGCTCGCCCAGCACGCGCGACTCGATCAGTTCGCCGATCAGGTTGGCGAATGCGGCCAGCGTGCCTACATCGCAGTTCGACAAATTTGCTTCCGGGTTGCGGCTGTAGCAGCAAAAGGTGCCGAACACGGCGCCGTCGTGAAAGCGGATCGGCACGCCGACGTGGGCGCGGATGTCGAATTGATCGGTGGCGGCCAGCGCCACCAGCTCGGGATAGGCATGACTGTCCTGCACGATGGCGGGAATGCGGCCATTGACCACCAGAGCGCAATAGCTTTCGTCGAGCGGATCGTAGTCGCCGACACGCACCGGCGAAAAACCTTCGACCGACGCCACGTGGCGAAAAATGCGCAGGCCGTCGCGAAATTCGGTGACGAAGCCCACGTCCATGCCGAGGCAGGTGCGGGCCAGGCCCACGGCGCAGCGGATCAGTTCATCGGTTGAATGGGGCGCTGCCACCGCCATGCCTGCCACCGCAGAAGTTTGCTCAGCCATGTGTTCGTCCATCGAGAATTAAACTACCGCATCCACCAACGCCGTGCATGCGAGTGCTACTGGCTGCACCATTCGATCTTACCGCAATCGGCCGACAGGATCACTTCGCCGGCCTCGTAATTGGAGCGCAGGCGCGCCTTGATTTCCTTTGACGGCAAATCGTACAGGGTGCTGCCGTCCGGATTGAACTTCATCGACAGCAGCACCGTGTCGCCCGAGAGCATCTGCACGTTCACCGCGCTCTGGCCGGCATAGTCGCGGCGCTGCTGCTGCAACTGCGCGACCAGCGCCTCGGCGGCCTGCTGCTGGGTTTCGGTTGCCTTGACCTCGAGCGACACCTTGGCAATTGCCTTGAGCGCCGGCCCGACGCTGCTTGCCATCTTTTGAAACTGCGGCACCTGTTCGGGCGTCAGCGTCAGTTCATTCTTGCGAATTTTCGAGGCCAGCATCACGTACTTGCGCACCTCGCTCTGGCTGGTCAGGCTGTCCATCTCCACCTTGCAGGCCAGCGCCGCCGCGCCGTATTCGGTGGCTTTGGCCATCATGGCGGCGATCGCCTCGTCGATGCGCGCGCTGTCCGGCTCCAGCGCGAACAGCTGCATCTCGGTCTGCTTGCGGGGCCCGGCGCTCTCGATGGTGATCTTGCGCGCGGCAATCGCGCAGCCCTCGGCGTTCTTGATGATCACTTCATCGGCCATGATCTCGCAGTTGGCCGCGTGCTCGATAGTCACGCGGGTGCCGGAAATGATGCAGCTCTCGGCGCGGTTGAGCACCACCTCGCCCACGCTGGTCTGCAGCACAGAACCGGACACCACGCCCTTGACGCAAATGTCGCCGCGCGCGTTGTGGGCCGAGCCGCCCACCATATTATGGTTAAGCAGGATAGTGCCGCCGCGCGAGACGATATTGCCAAAGACGTCGGCGTGAATGGTCACGCTTTCGCCTTCGATCACGCGCTTTTCCTGCACCTCGCCGAATTCCTCGTAGTCGCCGGTCAGCTGCAGGTTGCCGGTGGTGCGCGAACTGACGCCGTCGCGGCTGACGATCTTGTCGTCCACCGAGAGCTGGTGCGTCTTGCTGTCCACGTTCAGAAAGCCGGCCTGCAGCGAGAGCAGGAATTCGCCCTCGGCGTTCGACTCGATGACAGTGCCAGGGCCGGCCATGGGCCCCATCTCGATATCCTTGGGCAGCGGCGGCTCGATCGGGATGCCCGACAGCTCGTAGCCGGTGGCGCCGTCCCGGCGTGGTATTTTCTGCAGCAGGCGCACGCCCGCCTTGATCTGCGGGAAGCGGTTCTGGAAGGCCATCAAGTCCAGTTTGCCGTTGGCCAGCTGGCGCGGCGCGTCGCTGCGGTGCAGCTCGGACGAGACTTCGATGATGTGCGCATCGATGCCGGGCACCGGATCGAGGCGCGCGGCGATCACCACCCGCTCAGTCTTGCCGGCAGCGATCGCAGCGCGCACGGCGGCCATGTCCAGGCCAAAGCGTATGCCCTTGGTCCACATGTCGGCGACAAATTCATCGGCCTCCAGCCAGGCTGGCGTGCCGGCGCCGTCCGGGTCGTTCGGGTCGGTCAGCACGACCGGCTCGAACTGGTATTCGGCGCGCCCGCCGCTCAGCTTGACGGCCTTGTAGAGCTCGCGCCGCTGCGGATCGAAGGGCAGCAAGTCGTCGGCAAAGCGGATCATCATCTCGGTGCCGGCCGCGCGCGGCAGATCGGGGCCGTGGTCGTAGATGGCCTTGATCAAGACCGTATGATTCAAGCCCGCAAAGTAGCTGTTGCCCGAAAAAACCCGGTCAATGGCGGCGGCGAACGTTGGACCCAGCACGCTGGGGTCGGCATACACGCCGTCAGGCCGCTTGACGATGCAGTGACCCACTTCGCCGGCGAGCGCGTCGCCCGCTGCTGGCGGGGTGTTGGCCACGGGTGAGTCAATCGGCACGGTCAGGCTCCATACGGAAAATGCTTACGCCGATGGCAACAGTATTTGCCATCAGTAAGATTTATGGAGCGTAACATGATGCAGCCCTGAAACGAGTATATCGCCGAGAAAAAATACCGCTGAGCCGCCCTGCCGGATGACGGCGTTGCGCGCGCCATGGTGACATAAAGCATGTGACAAGAATCACTGTAACGTCAAGCACTGTGACGGCGAGCGCCGCGATGTCAAGCGTGGTGACATAAAGCACGGTGACCTACAATATGGTGACGCGACGCACGGTGACGTGATGCATGCTGACGTAAAAACGGGCGCCTGGGGCGCCCGTCGCGGCTAACGGCGCCGGCCGTGGTTGGGGTACAGGTCGGCGCCTGCCTCGTTGATCTGGCGCCGCAAATCGCGCCGTTCGTCGGCCGTCATGCGGCCATTGCGGCGCCCTTCATTGCTTTGCTGTTGCTGCTCGGCCTCGCGGCGCTGCTCTTCGGCGCGTGCCTGATTGGTGCGCTCGTCGTCCTGGCGCTGCTGACGCTCGTCGTACTGGCGCGGCTGCTGGCGGGGGTCGGCCTCGCCGCTGTACTCCTGGCGCTGCGGCTCGCCGCGCCGTCCCGGGCCGGCGTGCGCCGCCGACATCGACGCACAGCCGATCAGCGCGCAGGCAAGCAGGCGCCGCACAAGCGCCGTACCGAAGACCGGCTGGCCTGCTGCCTTGCTGTTGAAATGCGCGTTATTCATGGTGAACCTCTTTGCGTTGCGACGCTGCCGGGGCGACTGATGGTGCGGCCTGTTGCGTTGCTTTATTCATTGTGCTCCTCTTCCGCGTTTGCTTATAAACAGATAAGCTCAATGACGCTGGATTCCAGTGTAGGGGGAATCAATTTTCCGAGTAAGCCGAATTGGGTAAAGTTTGTAATAATTTGTAATGCCCATGTCACCGCCCGTCGCATCGGGCGATAAGACGTTACCATAGCGACATCAATATGACAAATCTGACAGCGATATGAACTCACAATCGACACCAACAGCAGGCAACAATACAACGCCCGTGCAAACCAATGGTCATACCGCCAAGATTATGGTAGTGGACGATGACGTGCGCCTGCGCGACCTGCTGCGGCGCTACCTGACCGAGCAAGGTTTCAACGTGGTGACGGCCGAAAGCGCGCCGGCCATGAACAAACTATGGCTGCGCGAGCGCTACGACCTGCTGGTGCTGGACCTGATGCTGCCGGGCGAGGACGGCCTGTCGATCTGCCGCCGCCTGCGCGGCGCCGGCGACCAGACGCCGATCATCATGCTCACCGCCAAAGGCGAGGATGTCGACCGCATCGTCGGCCTGGAGATGGGCGCCGACGATTATTTGCCCAAGCCGTTCAACCCGCGCGAACTGGTGGCGCGCATCGGCGCCGTGTTGCGCCGCAAAGGCCCCGACGAAATCCCGGGCGCTCCGTCCGAAACGCCGCAAACGTTCGAGTTCGGCGCTTTCGTGCTCGACCTGGGCACGCGCACGCTGAAAAAAAACGGCGACACCGTGCCCCTGACCACCGGCGAATTTTCCGTGCTCAAGGTCTTCGCCCGCCACGCGCGCCAGCCATTGTCGCGCGAAAAACTGATGGAACTGGCGCGCGGGCGCGAATACGAAGTGTTCGACCGCAGCCTTGACGTGCAAATTTCGCGCCTGCGCAAACTGATCGAACCGGATCCCTCGTCCCCGCTGTATATCCAAACCGTGTGGGGCCTGGGCTACGTGTTCATCCCTGAAGGCCAGCCGCGCTAGTGCCGCGCGATCCGACCGGCGCCCGTAAAAGCGGCCCGACCTGGCTCAGGAGCGGGCTGTTCTGGCGCACCTTCTTGCTGATGGGGATACTGACGGCCGTGTCGATGGCGTCCTGGATCGGCATGATCAGCGCCGTGCAGCGCGGCCCGCAGGTGCAGCAGACGGCCGAACTGGTGATCTCGGTCGTCACCATCACCAAGACCGCCCTCACCAATTCGGCGCCCGAGCTGCGCACCGAACTGCTGTTCGAGTTGTTCAGCAACGAAGGCATTCGCATCTTCACGCTGGAAGACAGCGACATTGTCGACCCGCCTCCTGACAATCCTTTGATGAACGACATCGAAAAGATCGTCAAGGACAGGCTTGGCCCGGATACCCGTTTTTCCAGCCGCGTGAACGGCTCGCCCGGCTTTTGGATCAGCTTCAAGATCGACGACGACAAATACTGGCTGATGCTCGAACGCGAACGGCTCGAAGGGCTGACCGGCGTGCAGTGGTTCGGCTGGGCCAGCGTGGTGGGCGTGCTCTCGCTGCTGGGAGCGGGCATCATCTCGCGCCTGGTGAACCAGCCGCTGGCGCGCTTGTCGGTCGCCTCGCGCGCCATGGCCCAGGGCAAGCGGCCCGACCGCCTGCCCGAAAAAGGCCCCAAGGAAGTACGCGAAGCGAACCGCAGCTTCAACCAGATGGTGGACGACCTGCAGCGCGTCGATTCCGACCGCGCCGTGATTTTGGCCGGCATTTCGCACGACCTGAGAACGCCGCTGGCGCGCATGCAGCTCGAACTTGAAATGGCCAATCTGACGGACGAAGCACGCGAGGGCCTGCAGTCCGACATCGGCCAGATGGACGCGATCATCGGCCAGTTCCTCGACTACGCCAAGCCGACCGAAGCGGGCAGCTTTGTGCCGGTCGATTTGTCCGACCTGCTGCACGACTGCGCGCGCGAGGCCGGCCGCATTGCCGACGTGCGCATGACAACCGACATCGCGCCCGACGTGCACGTGCTGGGCAACGCGACCGACCTGCGGCGCGTCTTTAACAACGTCATTGAAAACGCGCGCCGCTACGGCAAGACGGCCGGCCAGGACGCAACCCAGATCGACATCTGCTGCAAGATCGTCCAGCGCGGCCAGGGCCGGCGCGCCCTGATCGAGATGCAGGACCATGGCCTTGGGGTGCCAGAAGAAATGATCGAGAACCTGCTCAAGCCATTCACGCGGCTTGACAGCGCGCGCGGCCAGGCCAACGGCGCCGGGCTCGGGCTGGCCATCGTGCAGCG
The DNA here is from genome assembly GCF_049896185.1 of Massilia sp. TSP1-1-2. Classification (NCBI taxonomy): domain Bacteria; kingdom Pseudomonadati; phylum Pseudomonadota; class Betaproteobacteria; order Burkholderiales; family Oxalobacteraceae; genus Massilia; species Massilia sp. TSP1-1-2. The sequence continues at coordinate 249,541 of NZ_JAFCTU010000005.1, read as the reverse complement.
CGTCGTCACGCGCCACAACGCCGAACTGAAGGTGGGCAACCGCGACGGCGGCGGCTTGCGCATCCAGATCGCGATGCCGCTGGCCGACACTTGACCTTTACACGAGAGACCATCATGACCGACTATCGCGATATCGAGGCTGCGGCCGAACGCATCGAGGGTGTGGCCCACCGCACAGCGGTGCTCACCTCGCGCACCGCCGATGAGATCAGCGGCGCGCAGCTGTTTTTTAAATGCGAAAATTTCCAGCGCGCGGGCGCTTTCAAGTTCCGCGGGGCGTACAACGCGATTGCGCGTTTTACCGAGACGCAGCGCCAGGCCGGCGTACTCACTTACTCGTCGGGCAACCACGCGCAGGCCATCGCGCTGTCGGCCAGCCTGGCGGAGATACGCTCGGCGATCATCATGCCGCACGACGCGCCGGCGTTGAAGGTGGCGGCGACCAAGGCGTATGGCGGCGAAGTGATTTTCTATGACCGCTACAAGGAAGACCGCGAAGAGATCGGGCGCAATCTGGCGCGCGAGCGCGGCATGACCTTGATCCCGCCGTATGACCATCCGGACGTGATCGCCGGCCAGGGCACGGCGGCCAGGGAGCTGTTCCAGGAAACGGGAGAACTCGACGTGTTGCTAGTGTGCCTGGGCGGCGGCGGGCTGCTGGCCGGCTGCGCGCTGGCGGCGTCGGCACTAAGCCCGTCGTGCAAGGTAATCGGGGTGGAGCCGGAGGCCGGGAACGATGGCCAGCAGTCGCTGCGCAAGGGCGAGCTCGTGCATATCGGGGTGCCCGACACGATCGCCGATGGCGCCAAAGTCACGCACCTGGGCGCGCACAATTTTGAAGTGATACAGCGCCACGTGGATGACATCATAACTGTATCAGATTCACAACTAGTGGCCACGATGCGGTTTTTCGCCGAGCGCATGAAGATGGTGGTCGAGCCGACCGGGTGTTTGGCGGCAGCGGCCGCGCTGCATGGCGCGCTGCCGCTGCAGGGCAAGCGCGTGGGCGTGTTGATCAGTGGCGGGAATGTGGATCTGGCGATGTTTGCAAAGTATATTGCGTAGAGGCTCGCGAGACCGTCACAAAAGGTATGGGTAATGTGTAGGTCGGATAAGCGGCAGCGCAATCCGACATATGCGTCGCGTTGACGCATGTCGGATTGCGCTATCGCTTATCCGACCTGCTATCCGTAGCAGTGCGATGTAGTCCCCCACAAACGCTCTGCAACAGCCGCGTTTTTCATCAGCCAGCCGCCTCCACCGCTTCCTTCACCACATAATTGTCGATATCAAAGCGCCGCGTGATGCGCCGGTAGGTGAACGTGAACCCTGGCCACATAGTGTAATTGCGGCCCTCCTTGTCCAGGTACCAGCTGCGGCAACCGCTACTCCACACCGTCCCCTTCATCCGCCGGCGCAAGTCGGCGTTGAACGCCGCTTGCACCTCCTGCCTGACTTCCACCGAATGCAGGTCGAGGTCCAGGATATCCTTCACGGCGCCCAAGACATAACGCACGCCCGACTCGATCATGTAAATCATCGAGTTATGACCGAGCCCCGTATTCGGGCCGTTGATCATGAAGTAATTCGGAAAGCCCGCCACCGCGCACCCCTTGTACGCCTCGCGATTGACCGCGAACAGTCGCTTGCCGGCGCGCCCCACGATGTCGAGCGCGCTCCCCGCGTGCTCGACATCGAAGCCGGTGGCGAACACGATCGCATCGATTTGGCGCTCTTCGCCGGCGGCCGTGACGATGCCGTGCGCCGTCACGCGCGCAATCGGATCGGTGACCAGGGCCACGTTCGCTCTGGCGAGCGCCGGGTAATAGGTATTCATCAGCAGCACGCGCTTGCATCCCAGCGCATAGTTCGGCGTGAGCTTTTGCCGCAGCGCCGGGTCGGCCACTTGCGCGTGCAGGTGGCGCCTGGCCTTGCGCTCGGCCACGCGCAGCATGGTCGGCCGGTACACATACCAGAGCGCACGCGACTCGTACTGCACGTATGCGAGCGCCCGATACAGCCATTGCAGCGGCGGCGCCTTCGCCAGCAGCGACTGTTCGAGCCGGCTGATGGCGCGGTCCGGGCGCGGCAGTATCCACGGCGCCGTGCGCTGGTACAGGTCCAGCTGCGCCACCTGGCCGGCGATCTCGGGCACGAACTGGATGGCACTCGCGCCTGTGCCGATCACGGCCACGCGCTTGCCGCGCAGGTCGTAGCCATGGTCCCAGCGGCTCGAATGGAACATGGCGCCGGCAAAGTCGGCCAGGCCAGGTAGCGCCGGCAGCGCGGGCCGGTTCAGGGTGCCCAGCGCCCCCACCAGGCAGCGCGCCCTGATGACACCGCACCCGGCACGAACGTGCCAGCAGCCGCCCTCCTCGTCAAAGCGCGCGCTTTCGAGGGCGGTGCCGACGCGGATGTGCGGCGCCAGGCCGAACTCGCGCACCACGCGGCGCGTATAGGCCAGTAATTCTTCCTGGCGCGCGAAGCGGCGCGTCCAGCGCGCGTTCTGGGCAAAGGAAAATGAGTACAGGTGACTCGGCACGTCGACCGCGCAGCCGGGATAGCTGTTGGCCCACCAGGTGCCGCCATATTCGCGGTCCTGCTCGAGAATGATGAAGTTGTCGATCCCTTCCTGCTTGAGCCGGACCGCCATGCACAGCCCGGCAAAGCCGCTGCCCACAATGACGACGTCGAAGCGTTCCCTATTCATGCGCGTGGCATGTTCAGGGCAAAGCGTTCAACGGCGGGCGGCAACTGGCGCATAGTGATAGTCCACGACAAGGAGCCATGGACGATAGGCGCGGCATGCGGATTTGTCAACCGATGTCTATTCCAAAGTGTGTTGTGTGCCGCACATACCGATCGTATCTGGAGGGCGACAACTGAACTACATGAACTTCTCAGGAGTTGAAAATGATGAAAAAACTGTTAGTCGCTGCCATGCTCGCCGGTTCGCTTGGCACTGTCGCCGCCCCGGCGTCGTCTGCGATCATCGTAGTCCGGCAGGCGCCGCCCGCACCCCGCACGGAAGCCGTGCCGGCCGCACGTCGCGGCCATGTCTGGGTGCCAGGGCACTGGGACTGGCGCGGCGAGCGCTATGTGTGGGTAAAGGGTAATTACATGCGCGAGCGCCGCAGTTACATGTACGACCAGCCAAGCTGGGAAGAGCGTGACGGCAGATGGCACAGGACTGGCGACGCCTGGCGACGCGGCGACCGTGACAATGACGGCGACGGCGTGAAAAACCGCGACGACAACCGCCCTAACAACCCGAACCGCAATTAAGCACCAGTCAAGTCTCAGGCACCGCCAGCCTGAACAAGGCGGTCCAGGTATTCCCGGACCGCCTCGACGCTTGTAAATTCTCCAATCACCTGCTGTACGCCCTCGAGCGCCTCGCGCAGCGTTGCGTGATCGCTGTCGCTTGCCGGTACCAGGTGATACACGCCGTTCTTGGTTGTAAACAAGCCGCGCTTGTTCGGAATGTCAAATTGCGCACCCAGCGCGTGCCCGTGTTCGTCCCAGAACAGCCACATGGTCGCCTCCACGGCGCTACCTTCGCAATAGGAGGCGGCGGTCAGCGCATCGGGGAAAACGTGTAGCGAACGGTCGTCAGTATCGGCGGCAAAAATCAATCTGGATTCCTCTTTCGAGTGTCGTCTCGCTGCGCGTGACGGAACTTTCCACGCGACAACATAATTAGTCCCTCCGGACAATACTTGGCACTGCCAGGCGCTTGCCTCAGTCGCCTGCAGCCAGTGCCTCGCGCACCTGGTCGGCATCGGCAGGGCGCACGATGCGCGCCAGCTCCTTGCCCTTGCGCAGCACCAGCAGCGTGGGCCACAGCTTGACGCGAAACGCACGGCCAAGCGCCCTGCCGCTGCCATCTTCGACCTTGATGTGCCGGACTGCGGGATAGGCGGCCAGCGCCGATGCGATCAAAGGGGCTGCATTGCGGCAATGGCCGCACCAGTCGGCGCCAAATTCAAGCGCAATCACCCCATCAAGGGCATCGACAGCCCGGCGTTCCGGCTGGGCAATGGTGTAAGGCTGGGACATGGAAGCTCCTGCACGTTCAGATGCACAAGCCTACCGCAAATTGGCTGATCGCTAACGCACCCATCGCAATCGCGCGCGCGATCGACGCTTGCCGGGGTGCTTCAGATTGGAGGGAAAACGCCACCGTGCTAATCTGGCATCAAAAGGCAGCCGCTGTTTGCCTTGGCGGCCCACATCCACGACAACCAGGAATCACTATGTTCAAGAAAATTGCCATTGTCCTCCTCGTCGTCATTGCCTTGATCCTGGGCCTGGCGTTCACCAAGCCCGACACTTTTGCGGTACAGCGGGTGGCCACGATCACGGCGCCGCCCGAGAAAATCCTGCCTTTGATCAGCGACTTTCACAACTGGCCGGCCTGGTCGCCCCGGGAAAAACGCGATCCGGCCATGCAGCGCACCTTCAGCGGCGCACCCAACGGCAAGGGCGCGGTGTATCACTGGACCGGCGATGCCGACGTTGGCCGCGGTCGCATGGAGATCACGGACTATGCGGCGCCGGCCAGCGTCACCATCAAGCTCGAGTTCATCGAACCGGTCGCCATGGCCAGCATGACGCAGTTCGTCCTCACGCCGCAGGGCGAGCAGACCACCATCACCTGGAACATGTAAGGTCCGATGCCCATCATGAGCAAGATCATGAGCGTGTTTTACAGCATGGACGCCATGCTCGGCCCCGACTTTGAAAAAGGCCTGGCACAGCTCAAGGCGGCGGCCGAGAAGTAGGCATGGCCGGCACCGAAAGCGGCATTGAGCGATAATCCCTGTTCTTGTTTTCGCCACCAGAGGAATAACCGTGCTCAATTTCGATTTCTACAATCCGACCCAGATCCTGTTTGGCAAAGGCCAGATCGCCGCACTGGCCAGGCAGGTACCACCGGGCGCGCGCGTGCTGCTCGTCTACGGCGGCGGCAGCATCAAGCAAAACGGCGTGTACGACGAAGTGATGCAGGCGCTCGCCGGCCACCACGTCAGCGAGTTCGCGGGCGTGGAGCCCAACCCCAGCTACGAAACGCTGATGGGCGCGATCGACCAGGTCAAGGCCGAGAAGATCGACTTCCTGCTGGCCGTGGGCGGCGGCTCCGTCATCGACGGCACCAAGTTCATCGCCGCCGGCGCGCTGCTGGCAGAGGACCCGTGGACCATCCTTGAAAAGCACGGCGCCAACGTCACCGCCGCCATGCCCTTCGGCGCCATCCTGACGCTGCCGGCTACGGGTTCCGAGATGAACGCGGCCAGCGTCGTCACGCGCAAGTCGACGCAGGAAAAATTCGCCTTCATGAACCGCAACGTGTTCCCGAAGTTCGCCATCCTCGACCCATCCAAGACGTTTTCGCTGCCCGTGCGCCAGGTCGGCAACGGCGTGGTCGACGCCTTTGCCCACGTCATGGAGCAGTACATGACTTACCCGGTCGGCGCCAAGGTGCAGGACCGGTTTGCCGAAGGACTGCTGCTCACGCTGATCGAAGAAGGACCGCAGGCACTGGCCCACCCCGACGACTATGACGTGCGCGCCAACGTGATGTGGTGCGCGACGCTGGCCTTGAATGGCCTGATCGGTGCCGGCGTGCCGCAGGACTGGTCGACCCACATGATCGGCCATGAACTCACGGCGCTGTATCACCTCGATCATGCGCAGACGCTGGCCGTCATCCTGCCGAGCATGCTGCGCACCCGCAAGGACGCCAAGCGCGCCAAGCTGCTGCAGTTCGCCGAGCGCGTATGGGACCTCAAGGGCGGCGACGAAGACACCCGCATCGAGGCGGCGATCGTCAAGATGGAAGCCTTCTTCAACCAGATGGGCGTCAAGACGCGCTTGAGCGACTATCAGCTGGGCGCAAAGGAGATCGATGCGGTGCTGGGGGTGCTGGAAAAGCACCGCATGGTCAAGCTGGGCGAGCATCGCGACGTGACGCTCGCGGTCAGCCGCAAGGTGCTGGAAATGAGTCTCTAGCAATCAAGCCACGACCAGCAATGCGCCAATGAGCGCCAGCACTGCAAGGGTGACGCCGAAGGCGTAGCGAAAAAGCAGGCTGATGCGCTTTTCATCATTGGCCTGCTCGTTCGAAGCGGGGGAACAAATTGCGGTAAGGGTTGTCATGCATATCTCCTGGTTGATGACGTTGTCGAAGAATTCAGCATAGATAACATCAGCAGGCAATACAATACGGTGAAATTGCACATCACTGTGTCTTCCGGAGAAACAATGGAATCCCTGTCCGACAATCTGGCTGATCTGTTCGTCTTCGTCAAAGTCGTGGAACTGAAAAGCTTCTCGGAAGCGGCGCGCGCGAGCGGCTCCACCAAGTCGACCGTGAGCAAGCAGGTGCGCCGGCTGGAAGATACGCTGGGCGCCAAACTGCTCAACCGCACCACGCGCCGCTTGGCGCTTACCGAAGTGGGCCAATTGGCGTACCAGCATGGCTTGCGCATTGTTGAAGAAACGGCCGCCCTGCGCGGCTCGGTCGAAGGCATGCAGGCCACGCCGCGCGGGCACTTGCGGGTCACGACCTCGGTCGCCTTCGGCAATTTGCACCTGAGCCGGCTGATCGGGCAGTTCCTGAACCTGTATCCGGATATCAGTGTCGCGCTCACGCTCAGCGACCGCTATGTCGATATCGTTGAAGAGGGCTTCGACGTCGCTATCCGGCTTACCAGCACGCCGATTGACAGTTTTGTCGCGCGGCGCCTGGCGCCAATTGCCTATGTGGTGTGCGCTTCGCCAGCGTACCTGGCCAGCCATGCGTCCGTTGCCACCCTTGCGGATCTGGCCTCGCACAACTGCATGGTCAATGGCCTGGCGCGCGACGCCATCTGGCGTTTCGCGCGCGATGGCCAGGTCAGCGACGTGAAGGTCACGGGACGGTTTGCCGTCAACAGCAGCGAATCGCTGCGCCGGGCGGTGCTTGACGGTATCGGCATCGGCTTGCTGCCGACCTTCGCCATCGCCGACGACCTGCGCGCCGGCCATCTCAACGTCCTTCTGCCCGGGTACAGCATCGAAGGCACGTTCGGAAACAGCATTCATGCGATTTTTTTGCCGAGCAAATTTGTCGCGCCCAAGATGCGTGTCTTCGTCGACTTCCTGCTTACCCGCTTCAAGGACGAAGAGCACTGGAGCCGCACACCGGCCGATGAGCCGGGACAGCCGTGGTAAGGACCGTTCTGCACAGGCATGCCATGCATCGACAGCTGGCAAACACGGCATGTGATAAAATCACTATTCGCTAGGGGTCCTGGAACGCACGTTCCGGGTGAGAGATACCCTCCGTACCTGATCTGGATAATGCCAGCGAAGGAAAGCGCAAGGTTGCAAGTCGTCCCTCCTTTGTCCTTCCCCCACGCGCGTCATTCCAGCTCTTTTTTTAAGCACGGCACCGGCACGCCCGGTGCGTAACAAGAGCCATTATGTCATCGCCAAACTTGAAGCAAACCCTCCTCGCCCTGGCCATCTGCCAGGCGTTCACCTTGCCGGCGCACGCGCAAGACAGCACCCAGGCCATGGCCGAAGTAGTCGTCACCGGCAGCAAATTCGTCGCCACCGACCGCGCCAGCGTGGCCGGCTTTTCCGAAACGTCGCTGATGCAAACGCCGGCCTCGGTGGTCTCGATTGGCCGCGAGCAGATGCAGGACCTGGGCATTCGCAATGCCACCGACGCCATGCGCTTCGACGCGAGCGTGAGCGATTCGTATAATGCAGTGGGCTACGCCGAGATGTTCTCGATCCGCGGCTTCAAGCTCGATAACGCCTCGAGCTACCGCAAGGATGGCCTGGTCATCTCGGGCGACGCCCAGATCCCGCTTGAAAACAAGGAACGCATCGAAGTTCTCAAAGGCATCGCCGGCTTGCAGGCCGGCGTAACCGGCCCTGGCGGCATCGTCAACTACGCCGTCAAGCGCCCCACCAACACCGCCCTGCGCTCGGCCACGATGGAATTGCGCGAGCGCGGCACCGCTTACGGCAGCGTGGACCTGGGCGGGCGCTTTGCGGACAAGCGCTTCGGCTACCGCTTCAACGCGGCCGCCGAAAACCTGAAGTCTTACGTCAAGGGCGCCGACGGCCAGCGCCAGTTTATCTCGGCCGCGTTCGACTGGCAGATTTCGCCGCAGGCGCTGGTGCAGCTCGACATGGACTACCAGCACAAGTCGCAGCTCACGGCACCTGGCTACCAGCTCATTCGCGGCACCGAACTGCCGTCGCACGTTTCGCCATCGATGCTGCTCAATGACCAGCCGTGGGCCAAGCCGGTCGACACCCGCACCAGCAACGTCGGCCTGCGTTTCGAATACAAGTTCAGCGACGCCTGGCGCGCCACGCTGGCCGCCAACCGCCACAGCTTCAAGCGCGACGACTACACCGCCTTCCCCTACGGCTGCAGCGAAGAAGGCAAAGGCTTCTATCCGGGCTACTGCTCCAATGGCGACTACGACGTCTACGATTACCAGAGCGCGGGCGAGCGCAAAAATCCGTTCGCCAGCCAGGCGCTGTTGCAAGGCAAATTCGCCAGCGGCAGCGTGCAGCACGAACTCACGCTCGGCTACGCCGACATGGAGCGCAGCGACTATTACGGCGACTATGTCTACGACTACGCTGGTGCGAGCAACATCTACAAGAACGTGATCGTGCCGCCGGCGCCGGGCAACCCAGGCACCGGGCCGGTCACGGAGCGCAACCACGACGTGGAGCGCTCGCTGATCGTCCAGGATGTGCTCACGCTCACGCCCCAGCTCAAGGTGCATGCGGGCCTGCGCCACGTGGCGGTCAAGCGCAACGCCAACGTCGACACCAGTTTTAACCTGCCGAACCTGTCGCTGGTCTACAACCCGAATCGGGACTGGATGGTCTACGGCACCGTCGCGCACGGCATGGAGCATGGCGGTGAAGCGGAGTTCGGCACCAAGAACTACCCCGACGTACTGGCGCCGAGCCGCTCGCGGCAAATTGAAATCGGCGCCAAGGGCGTGGTCAGCAGCATGCTGACCCTTTCCGGCGCGCTGTTCCAGATCAAGCGCGGCAACGAATTCACCAGCACCGACAATTACTTCGTACGGGGCGGTACGCAGACCCACCGCGGGCTCGAACTGGGCGCCCAGGGCAACGCCACCAGCGCGCTGAAATACAGCCTGTCGCTCACCGCGCTCAACATGCTGATCGACGGCACCGGCAACGCGGCCTTCGACGGCAAGCGCACCGCCAACGTGGCGGCCTTCAAGTCGGCAGCCGTGCTGGAATATGCGGTGCCGTCGGTGGCCGGACTGAAGGTCAATGGCGTGTGGACCTATTCGGGCAAAAAAGCCTTTGACGCGGCGAACACGGTGTTTGTGCCCGGCTACCATGTACTGGGCCTGGGGACGGCGTATGCCACGCGCATCGGCGGCGTGGCCACGGTGATTCGCCTGAACGTGGACAACGTGACCGACAAGTTCTACTGGCGCGACGCCACCCCGGAACTGGGCGGCTACCTGTTCCCGGGCGCGCCGCGCACGGCAAGACTGTCGGCGCAGTTCGACTTTTAAGCGGGATTGATCAGGCGGCCGGCCTGCAGCACCCTCTGGTGCAGGCTGCCGCTCACCAGCAGGTACGGTATGGCGCGCTGCTGGAGATTCTCGATTAGCAGAGCATGCACGCTCTGGCGCACTTGCTCCGATTCGCGCTGCAGGCCGTCGGCCTGCCACGGGCTGTCAAGTGCCGTCACCAGCGTGAATGCATAGTCGTGGCGGCGCTCGAGCAGCGCCAGCTGCGCATCCACCCTCCCCCAATACCAGCGGCTGTAGACGCCCGTCATCAAGGGCGTCGTGTCGCAAAACAGAAAGCGCGAAGCTTTCGCGCAGGCGGCGTCTTCGCGTTCCATCTGCGTGCGCGCGATGCCATACTGGTCGCTTTCGTCAGGCACGCGCGCGTGGATGTCGACAAAATCGCGCAGGTATTCGGGCACCCACAGCGTGTTGTACTGAAAGGCCAGAGCATGGGCCAGAGTCGATTTTCCGGACGATTCCGCGCCCAAAATGGCGACCCGTTTTACATCGCTCATGCCGGCTCGCGCGCGGCGTCGCGCTGCCAGGCGACCAGGCCTATGCCGGCCAGCACCACGAACAGCGCGTACAGAACGGCGGTCAGCGCCAGGCCCTTGTAGACGTACAGGCCGACGTACAAAATATCGACGATGATCCAGACGGTCCAGTTCTCCACTTTTTTACGCGATAGCAGGACCTGGCCAACCAGACTGCCGGCGGTAAGAAAGCCGTCGATGTGGGGGACGTCGGTGTCGGTGTAACGCGCGAGGAAGACGGACAGGATGGCAAAGCCGATTGCCCAGCCGATGGCGCAGTAAACCAGGCTTTTGGGCGTGCAGCTTGTTACGGCCAGCGGCGCGCGCGCGGCGCCGCCATGCAGCCATTGGTACCAGCCCCATACCGATACAACGATGAACACGCCCTGCAGGCCCATGTCGCCGTACAGCCTTGCGTCGTAGAAGACGACGGCGTAGGTGGCCGAGGAGACGATGGCGAACAGCCAGGCCCAATGCAGCTGACGGATGTTCAGGACCACGGTCATGACCGACAGGACAAAGGAGATCAGTTCGAGGGGCGTGGTGGTAAAAAGGCCAAGCAGGTCGATGGGGGTATTCATTCGGGAAGGAGCGCAGGGATGGAGCGCTATTGTACTGAATGGTGAAGCTGGCACTGAACTAATTGTTACAGGTCGGACGAGCGCACGTGCCTTCCAACACGGGCCGCGGGCGGCTCTGAATGGTGAAGCTGGTACTGAACTAATTGTTACACGATGGCTTGTCGTAGGTCGGATAAGCGCAAGCGCAATCCGACACGGGCCGTCGGCGGCTCATGTCGGATTGCGCTTGCGCTTATCCGACCTACGTTGTGCAGCATCCTCGCGACGTGAAATTACTTCTTCGGATACTTGATCGTCATTTCCTTGAGCAGGTTGTCGGCGTGATCGATCTCCTTCATCACCCACAGCATGTACCGGATATCGACATGAATGGCGCGCGTGATGCCGCTGTCGAAGTACCAGTCCTTGGTGATCGACTCATAGGTCGAATCGAAGTTCAGGCCAACCAGTTCGCCGCGCTTGTTCATGACGGCGGAACCGGAATTGCCGCCCGTGGTATCGGCACTCGACAGGAAATTGACCGGCACCGTCCCCAGCGCAGCATCCTTGAACACGCCGTAGCGCTTTTGCTTGACGGCGTCGAGCAGCGGCTGCGGTGCAATGAAAGGATGCACGTTGGTGTGCTTCTCGGCGATCCCTTCCAGGGTCGAAAACGGCCCCTTGACCAGGCCGTCGCGCGGCGAGTAAGGCGACACGGTGCCGAACGTCACGCGCAGCGTCGAATTGGCATCCGGGTACACCGGTTTGCCCTGCGTCTTTTTGTACGCGATCAGCGCCAACATGTATTGCGGCACCACGCGTTCCATGTTGCCGTCGATTTCCTTGCGCCGGTCTTCCAGCGCCATGTTCGCTTCATGCAGCTTGACGGCCAGCTTGATGAACGCGTCGTCCGACTTGACGAAGGCATCGGCATCCTTGTTCATCCACGCCAGGCGCTTGGCGGTGTCGCCAAGTTCCGACTGCTTGTACAAAGCGGCCACCGCGCCCGGCGCAGGCAGCAAGGAATCCACGCCTTGCGGATGCATGTTGGAAGGCAGCTTGGCGTAGCGGGCCAGCGACGCGCCAAAGCGCGCCTCGTCAACCCGCGCATCATACGACTGCTCCAGGCGTGCCAGGCGCGCCTTGATGAACGACAGGTCGCGTTCCTGGTAGCCGCTTTCGCGCTTGGCGTCGGGTTTTTGCTTTTCCAGCGCCAGGCGGTACAGCGTGGCGGCGCTCTTGAGCAAGTCGCTTTTGGATGCCACCGCCGCGCCGAACTCTTCGTTCTGCAGCGTGATGTCGGAGGCGATCAGTGCATCGAGTTCGGCCAGCATGGTGCCCGACACGCCGCCCGTTGCGCCCTGCTTGCCGATCCAGGTACGAAACTCGGCGTCTTGCGCGTCCTTGATGGCGGCGATGTCCTTGCGCTTGAAGCCGTCGAGCAGGCCCTGGGTTTTCTTGAGCACGTTGTTGATGCTCTTGACCACGCTGGCATAGCGCACTTCGCTGCCGCCTTTGCTGGACGCGGCGATCACTTCAAGGTCGGCCTGCATGTCGGCCACGCGCACCGGAAAACTCACGTCGCGCACAAAACGGATTTCGGTGGGCAGCTTGTAGCGGCTGGTGCGGCCCGGGTAGCCGGCCAGCAGGATCGGGTCGCCGGCCTTCAAGCCTTCGGCCGAGACGACCAGGAAATCCTTTGATTTGAACGGCACATTGTCGGGCGACGGATCGGCCGGACGGCCATCCTTGCCGACGTAGGCGCGCAGGAAGGAGAAGTCGCCGGTCTGGCGCGGCCACTCGAAGTTGTCGACGTCGCCGCCAAATTCGCCAATCATGTCGGACGGCGCATACACCAGGCGCACATCGCGGATCATCATCTGGCGGATGCGGTAGTACTCAAGGCCGCGGTGAAAGCTCGGCACCGAGCAGCGGTAAGCCTTGTCAGTCTCGCATTCGGCGATCAAGGCCTTCACGCGCGAAGCGACTTCTTCGTAGCGCGCGCGGCCCGACATACCAGGGGTCAAGCCCTTGAGCACGCGGTCGGTGACGTTTTCCAGCTTGTCGGTCACGTACACGCGCAGGTTCGGGCCGCCCGGCAGTTCGGCCGCGCGCGTGGTGGCCAGAAAACCTTTCGCGATCAGGTTGTTCGCGGGCGTCGAGTTGCGCTGGATGGCGTCGTAGCCGCAGTGGTGGTTGGTGACGACCAGGCCATCGCCGGAGACGAACGATGCCGAGCAACCGCCGGTGGAGACGATGGCGCTCATCGGATGCTTGGAAAGGTCAGCCAGTTTTTCAGCCGGGATGGTAATCCCGATGCGTTTCAATTCGGCTTTCAGTTGCGGCAGCTGGTGTGGCTGCCACTGGCCTTCATCGGCGTTCGCGGTAGCGAAGACGCTTAACAAGGCGACGGGCAATGCGATGGATTTCAACAAGATATACCCCAAAAATAAATGCAAGCGGGGAGTATATCGTTGTTAGTGAGCGAGGGAAATTAATTTGAATCGGGGCGTATTGACGCCTTACAGCGTGCTGATGCTGGCGGGTGTTGCGCATGCTTTGAGAACATGAGGCTGAGCGGAAAAAGCTTTGACCGGTAACTGGAGCAACATCGGTACATCGGCAACATGATCAGCATCAGCAGCCTCAGCAGCCTCAGCAGCCTCAGCAGCCTCAGCAGTATGTGCAGCATGTTCGACGCCAGCTACATCGTCCTCGCGGGGACCCATGTAAAAGTTGCTCAGTTGAACCGTTCCATGGGTCCCCGCGTTCGCGAGGACGATGTGGGTTTGGGGGTTCGCAAAAACATCCGGTTATCTGTTGCGGCGATGGGCGACACTTCCTTTCCAACAACCCCGCTGCATTTCAAAGTGTCCGGAACCGGACACTCCCCTGCACAGGCGGGCATTTTTCGGCCCCATACCCCCCCTCGCCCCTTGGCAGCGGCTGGCACAGCGCTTGCTATACCACCCGCATGGATATCCCAATCACCCCCGCCACCCTCCAGCGCCGCCGTCGCCTCACCATGCTGACCGGCGCCCTCGTACTGACCGCGCTGTGCGCCAGCGCGTGGGGCGTGAACCGCATCCTGCGCCCAAGCGTCAACGCCGCGGACATCCGCGTGGCCGAGGTGCGCCTGGGCGACATCGCCAACACCATCAACGCCGCCGGCGTCGTCATCCCGATGCACGAAGAACTGGTCACCAGCCCGATCCAGAGCCGCGTGGCCAAAGTGCACGCCAAGCTCGGCCAGAGCGTGGCCGCCGGCGCCCTGCTGCTCGAACTGGACGACCACGCCATCGTCCTGGCCCGCGACAGCTTCAAGGAACAACTGGCGCAACAGGAAAACCGCATCCTGGGCCTGACGCTGGAACTGGAGCAAAGGCGCAAGCAGATCACCAGCGCCATCGAACTGCTGCAACTGGACCTGCAAAGCGCACGCGTCAAGTTCGAGCGCTACACCACCTTGCGCAAAGCGGGCGGCGTCTCCGGCGAAGACATGCTGACTGCAGAACTGAACGTCAAGCGCTTCGAAATCCAGTTGCGCCAGCAGCGCGAACTGATCGACGACACGCGGCGCGCCACCAGCAGCAGCATCGAAGGCGCGCGATTGCAAAAAAACATCCTGCAAAAGCAGCTGGAGCAGCAACAGGAACTGCTCGAACGCACCCGCGTGCGCGCACCGTTTGCCGGCGTGCTCACGCTGCTGGTGGAGGACGAAGGCGCCAGCCTGGCTATGGGCCAGCAGGTGGCGCGCGTGTCGGAACCGAACAACTACCGGGTCGAGGCGTCGCTGTCGGACTTTCATGCGCGCAGCCTCAGCCCCGGCCAGTCGGTGCGCATCGAGCAGGGCAAGGAGACTTTAACGGGCCATGTGCAGACGGTGCTTCCTGAAATCCAGAACGGCACCGTCAAGCTGCTCGTCACGCTCGACCAGCCAAGCCACCCGCTGCTGCGCAACAAGATGCGGGTCGACGTCAACATCGTCACCGACCAGAAGCAGCAGGTGCTGGTGGCCGACAACGGCCCGGCGATCAACGGCAAGGGCCGCCAGCAGCTATATATCGTCCAGGATGGTATCGCCCGCAAGACGGAAGTGAACATTGGCGCGGGCGACGGCAAGGCGGTCGAGATCATCGCCGGCACCGCCCTGGGCGACAAGATTATTGTGTCCGACACCAGCGCGTTCAAGCAGCACGAGCGCATCAGAATCAACAATCAACACTAAAAACTAGCCATCAAGGAACATCGTGATCAAACTCGACAAAGTCAGCAAGACCTACCAGACCGACAAGGTCGAAACGCTCGCCATCAAGGAAATCGACCTGCATGTGAAGAAGGGCGAATTCGTCTGCATGATGGGCCCTAGTGGTTGCGGCAAGAGTACTCTGCTCAACCTGATTGGCTTACTCGACCGTCCCGGCACCGGCACCGTGCAGGTCGACGGCGTGAGCGTCACCAACTACCGCGACAAGCAGGTCGCCGCGCTGCGCAACACGACCTTCGGTTTCATTTTCCAAAGCTTTCACCTGATCAACGACTTGCGCGTGATCGACAATGTCGAACTGCCCCTGTTGTACCGCAAGCTGTCGGGTGGCGAACGGCGCCGTCTGGCGCGCGAGGCGCTGGAAAAGGTTGGCCTGGGCGCGCGCATGGATCACTACCCGAACCAGTTGTCGGGCGGACAGCAGCAGCGCGTGGCGATCGCGCGCGCCATCGTCGGCCGCCCGCAAGTGCTGCTGGCCGATGAGCCGACCGGCAACCTTGACAGCAAGATGGGCGCCGACATCATGGACATCCTGCTCAAGTTGAACAGCGAAGGCACCACCATCGTCATGGTCAGCCACAGCGAGCAGGACGCCAAGCTGGCCGGGCGCATCGTGCGCGTATTCGACGGCCAGCTGGTCAGCTAGGAGCGTACCGTGTTCAAAAACTATCTGCTGACCGCCTACAAGGTCTTCATGCGGCGCAAGCTGTTTACCGCCATCAATCTGCTGTGCATCGTGCTGACGCTGGTGGTGCTGATGGTCGTTACGGCCATGCTCGAAAACGCTTTCTATCCGTCCGGTGTGGAAGGCAAGAGCAACCGATTCCTGCAAGTAATGCCCGTGCGCATGGAGTCGCTAGACAAGACGCGCACCTCGACCAGCCCGCTCGGCTACCGGATCATCGACAAATACTTGAAACCTCTGAAGTCGGTCGAGCTGGTCTCGGCGGTAACAATCACGTCGACCGTGGCGGTGTACCAGGAAGGGCGCGTCACGGAGTTGCAGATGCGCCGGGCCGACGCCAATTACTGGCGCATTCTCGACTTCACCTTGCTGGCCGGGCGCCTGACGACGGCGGACGATGACGACAAGGGGCGCTTCGTGATTGTCATCAACCAGTCGTCGGCCAGGAAGCTGTTCGGCCAGGCCGACGCGGTGGGCAAGACGATCAGCGTCAGCGGCCAAAAATTTGAGGTGGTCGGCGTGGTCAAGGATGAGCTGCACATCAATGCGTTTTCCGACCTGTGGGCGCCGATTACGACCTTTCCCTCCACGGAATACCGCGAGCAACTGTCGGGCGAATTTACCGCGCTGCTACTGGGCAAGAGCCCTGCGGACTTGCCGCTGATCCAGCAAGAGGTACAAATGGTCGCCAAGAGCGTCCAGGCGAGCGACCCGAAAGCGTGGGGGCGGGTCTATTTCTGGGCAGACAGCAAGCTTGACGCCATTGCACGCACGACCATCGGCGACCCGGACAAGGAAAATTCCGGCGCCGGTATTTTACTGGGGACAGTGGCGGGCGTCATGCTCGTGTTCATGATGCTGCCGGCGCTCAACCTGGTGAACTTGAATACGGGGCGCATCCTGGAACGCAGTTCCGAGATCGGTGTACGAAAAGCCTTCGGCGCCACCAGCGCCCAGTTGGTGTTCCAGCTGATTATCGAAAACGTGCTCTTG
This sequence comes from Massilia sp. TSP1-1-2, assembly GCF_049896185.1. Classification (NCBI taxonomy): domain Bacteria; kingdom Pseudomonadati; phylum Pseudomonadota; class Betaproteobacteria; order Burkholderiales; family Oxalobacteraceae; genus Massilia; species Massilia sp. TSP1-1-2. Next base: position 232,928 of record NZ_JAFCTU010000005.1, on the reverse strand, counting down.
TGCCTGGCAGGCGGCATCATTGGCCTGTTGTGCGCAAAAGGCGTGCTGGTGTGGCTGGAACACTCGGGCTTGATTCCGTCCATGAAAATTGACATGAATTTCGCCGTGCTGTGCTACGGCCTGCTGCTGACCCTCGTGTTCGGCCTGCTCTCCGGTGTCTTGCCGGCTTGGAAAATGTCGCGCCTCGATCCTGTTCACGCCCTCAAGGGAGCCATTTGATGTTTCGCCACTTACTCAAGCTGATCTGGAAGCGCAAGTCCAGGAACCTGTCGCTGAGCCTGGAAATCCTGCTCGCCTTCGTCGTCGTGTTCGGCATTGCCGCCGCCGGGTTGCGCAATTATCAGCTGTACCAATTGCCAACCGGTTTCGTGAGCACCGACGTCTGGGCGGTGGATATCATCGGTGCCGGCGAAGTCCTTAACGGCCCCTCGCTGGGCACCTACGACCAGTTCAAGCGGGGCCTGCTGGCCGTGCCTGGGGTGCAGCAGGTGGCCTTTTCCAGTTCCGCACCCTATGCGCATGCCAATTTCCGCACCGGTTTTACGCTGGAAAACGGACGTCATGTCCGAACCGAAATTGCCTTTGTCAGCGATGATTTCTTCAAGGTGTTGGGCATCAAGGCTGTCCAAGGCCGCACCTTCGAGCAGAGCGACGCCGGCGCGGCGGCCGTACCGGTCGTCATCAACCGCCGCGTTGCGCTGGAGATGTTCGGCAGCACCGACGTGCTGGGCAAGCAATTCAATTCCGAAGAGCGCGGCAAAACCGTTTCCACGACGAAGCGCGTGGTGGGCGTGATCGACGATTACCGCAAGAAGGGCGAATTTGACGCGCCAGGCAACGTTGTCATCGCCCTTCACTCAGCGGCGAACAATGACGGCCCGCGCACGATCCTGCTCAAGATGGCGCCGGGCACGCCGCGCGCGTTCGAGGAAACGCTGAACCGCGAACTGAAACTGCTCAACAACGCATGGTCGTACCGTATTGTGCCGGTGGAAGCGCTGCGCGCCGCGTCGATCCGCGACATGGCAACCCCGCTGATCATCCTGTCCGTCATTGCCGCCTTTCTGCTGCTGATGGTCGCCTTTGGCCTATTCGGCGTGCTGTGGCAAAACACCACCCGCCGCATCCCCGAGATCGGCCTGCGGCGCGCGATCGGCGCCAACGCGGGGGACATTTACCGGCAAATCATCGCCGAGCAGTTCCTGCTCAGTTCCGGCGCCATGCTGATCGCCTTGTTGCTGCTGGTGCAGTTGCCGATCACCGGCGCACTGGGCGAAATGCTGAACTGGAACGTCTTCCTGGCGGCGACGGCAGTATCGATGGCAGTGATCTATCTGCTATCCTTGCTTTGCTCGGTGTATCCGGGCTGGCGCGCCAGCCGCATGAGCCCGACCGAAGCGCTGCATTACGAATAGCACGAACAGAAAAGAGACAATGGATTCACGTACCCAACGCATTTTGATTGTCGATGACGACGCCGCCGTCCAGGTGTCGCTTGCCCTGCTGCTCAAGCAGTCCGGGTTCGAGACGGCGTGCTGTGACAATCCGCGCCAGGCGCTCGAAGCGCTGGCCAAATCGCCGTATGACCTGGTGGTGCAAGATATGAATTTTTCGCTGCAAACGAGCGGCCAGGAAGGCATGGCGCTGCTGGCGCAGATCAAGGAAAAGTATCCGGCGCTGGCGGTGTTGCTGATGACGGCGTGGGGCTCGATCACGCTGGCAGTGCGCGGCGTCAAGGCAGGCGCGGCCGACTTTTTCACCAAGCCGTGGAACAACGCGCAACTGATCGAACTGATCGAGAGCACGCTGGAACTGTCGGCCAGCCTGTCGCCGCAACGGCTCAACCGCAAGGCGCTCGACCAGCAATTCGATTTTTCCGCGATCGTGGGCGAGCACCCTAAACTGCTGCGCGTGCTGGGCACGATCGGCCAGGTGGCGCGCACCAAGGCGCCTGTGCTCATCCTCGGCGAAAGCGGTACCGGTAAGGAATTGATTGCCGACGCCATTCACCGCAACAGCCCGCGCGCTACCCGTTCGCCCGTCAAGATCAATATGGGGGCGATCACGCCGTCGCTATTCGAGAGCGAAATGTTCGGCCATGTGCGCGGCGCCTTTACCGACGCCAAGGCCGACCGCAAGGGCCACGTGGCCTGCGCCCACGAAAGCACCCTCTTCCTTGACGAAATTGGCGAACTCAATCGCAGCGACCAGGTCAAACTATTACGTGTCCTGCAGGACCAGAGCTACCAGCCCGTGGGCGCCAGCCGCCCCGAGCAGGCCGACATCCGCGTGGTATCGGCCACCAACCAGGAGCTGGCCGAGCTGGTTGCGTCGGGCGACTTTCGCGAGGACTTGTTTTACCGGCTGAACCTGATCACCATCCGGCTGCCACCCTTGCGTGAACGGCGCAGCGACATTGCGCTGCTGGCTGAACATATCATCACGGGGGTGTCGCACCACTATGGCATTGATCCGGTAACGATTACGCCGCAGGCGCTGGAATGGCTCAGCGCCCAGCCGTGGCCGGGCAATATTCGCCAGCTCAAGCAGACGCTGGAACGCACCGTGCTGCTGGTCGGTAAAAGCCAGCTGACGCAGGCTGACTTTATCGCCGCCGAGCAGCGCGACGATGGCGGCGCGCACAAGCTGGGCGTCGATGGCATGACGCTCGAACAGGTCGAGCGCCACATGATCGGGCAGGCGATGGAACAGCATCGCGGCAACATCTCGCGCGTGGCGCAGGCGCTCGGTTTGTCGCGCACGGCGCTGTATCGCAGGCTTGAACGGCACGGCATCGGGGCCGGGGCCGACGAATGAAGCTGCGCTCGCAGTTTGGCACCTACCTGCTTGCCGTTCACCTGGGGCTGTTCGCCCTGACGGTGTTTCTGTTCCGCCAGAACATCGCGCTATTTCTGGCGATCGAAGTGCTGCTGCTTGCCAGCCTGGCATGCGGCTTTCGGCTGGTGCGGCGCGCCCTGCGCCCGCTCGAATATACGGCGCGCTTTCGCGACCTGCTGCAAGACCAGGATTACGCCGCCCGCATGACCGACAGCACCTTGCCCGAGCTGGACGAACTGGTCAGCCTGTTCAATACCATGCTCGCCACGCTCTACCGCGAAAGACTGGAATTGGGCGAACAGCGCGGCTTTCTCGACAGCCTGCTGGAAGCGACGCCAAGTGCCGTCATCGTGTTCGATTTCGAAGGCAATATCAGCCTGATGAACGCCAGCGCCAAGGCACTGCTTGCGCTCGACGACCCCAAGGGTAAACCGCTGAGCTACTGGGGCGAGAGCGGCCTGCCAAGCCAGCTCGACGCCTTGCCGTTGGGTGAAAGCCAGTTGCTGACCGACCGGGAAGGCCGGCGCTTTCGCGGCCAGCGCGGCCAGTTTTTTGATCGCGGTTTTGCACGCGGCTTCGTGCTGGTGGAGGAAATGACGGATGTGCTGGAAAGTTCCGAACGCGCCACCTACGACAAACTGATCCGCGTGCTCGCTCATGAAGTCAACAATACCGTGGCCGCGACCGGCTCGGTGATGGATTCGCTGCTGTACTACAAGACCCAGCTGGCAGAGCACGACAGCGAAGATTTTGGCACTGCCGTGGATGCCGTCAAGCGGCGCAATGTCAGTCTGGGCGAATTCATCGAGCGTTTTACGCGCGTCGTAAAAATGCCCGAGCCCGAGCTGCGGCCGGCGTCGGTGGCGGCGATGATGGACGACATCTTGTACCTCAACCGTGAACAGTGCAAGCGCAGCGGCATTGCGATTGGCTGGGCGCGGCGCTCCGAAGCGGCGCCGGTGCGGCTGGACAGCCACCTGATGGAACAGGCGCTGCTGAACATCGTCAAGAACGCGGTCGAGGCGGTGGAAGCGAGCCAGGCCGAAACGGGGGCGGCGGGCTACATTTCGTTCGCACTCGACGATGAAGGCGATCGCCTGCGCCTGTCGATCGTTGACTCAGGCAACCGGCTGGGCGAAGTGCCGGCGCGCCAGTTGTTCACGCCCTTTGTCAGCACCAAAAAAGGCGGCCAGGGCATCGGCCTGATGTTCGTGCGCGAAGTGCTTAACCGCCACGGCTTGCCGTACAAACTGGCCGCCAACGGCGCCAACGAAACGGTGTTCGATATCTGGTTTCCCGTCGCAAAACGCGTGTTAGCGCTTAGCAAGGAATGACGGAAGGGATTCAACGGCGCTGCCGCTGGTGTGAACGTGCCGCAGTGAGGAGCGTAGGTCGGATAAGCGTCAGCGCAATCCGACCTACCGCCGCCACGCATTAATTAGGAGAGCCATTGCCATCCGTTCTATAGGTCCCCGCGTGCGCGAGGACGATGTAACTGTGCTGCATCGTTGCCATTTTTGCGGCCGCCTCCTGCGCGAAAACGACCTTGCCACGTTCCCGATGCTGCCGACCTTTCTGTCACAGTTGCGCAGGCATACCAGCGCGTATGTGCTCAACTGTAAGGAACGCCAACTGCACCGGAAAGCGGGCATTATTCTTGGTGTAAGCTACGCATTGGTCACCCATCGGAGAAAAATATGGTCAGCAAAAACACGATTTGCCTCTGGTTCAACGGCTCCGCAGCAGAAGCGGCGCGATTTTACGCAGAGACGTTTCCCGACAGTGCGGTAGGAGCCATCTTTCGCGCACCCAGCGACTACCCCGCCGGCAAAGAAGGCGACGTCTTGACAATCGAATTCACCGTGCTTGGCATCCCATGTATCGGCCTGAACGGCGGCCCGGCCTTCAAGCACAGCGAAGCGTTCTCGTTCCAGGTTGCCACGGACGACCAGGCGGAAACCGACCGCTTGTGGAACGCCATTGTCGACAACGGCGGCGAAGAAAGCGCATGCGGCTGGTGCAAGGACAAGTGGGGCCTGTCATGGCAAATTACGCCACGCGTTCTCACCACGGCGATCGCCAGTCCTGATCGCGCGGTGGCGAAGCGCGCATTTGAAGCAATGATGCAAATGCGGAAAATCGACGTCGCCAAGATTGAAGCAGCGGTACGCGGATAACTTGTTGAGCGTCCGGCTGGCCATCCCCGCTGGCCAGCCACTGTCGTACTAAAGCGCTTATTTTTTCCTGGCGCGCTTTTTCGGCGCCAGCATGGTCCCCGTGCACGACGGCGCCCCGCAGCGGCACGCGAACAGTTTTTTCACGGCAGCCGTATGCCGCTCTTCATAGATGAGCGCGTAGTTGTAATTGAGTTCCTCGCCCTTTTCAATTTCTTGCAGCGAGTAGATGAACACGCGCCCTTCCTCCTCGTACGCCTCGCAGTTGGGCTCGCATGCGTGATTGATGTAGCGCGAGTCATTCCCGCCGCTGCCGCCATCGATCACATTGCCGTCCGCAAGCGAAAAGAAAAACGTATGGTTCACCGGCCCGCCGCCATTTTCGGCGCGGATGGCTGATTCGTCAGCCGTGATGCGCTCGCCTTCATATTCCACGATGCGCTCGCCGGCGTCGATCTTGCGGCGCGAAAAGACGCCATTGCCGTGAATGTGGGAGCGCCGCACTTCATATGCGACGCCATCGGCGCCGGCCGCCTTGGTGGTATTGGAGGTTTTATTGGTCATGGTGGCGCTATTCTAACGAAGCTTGCCAGCCGCCGCCCAACGATTGAATCAAAGCGACCGTAGTCGTCTGGCGGTCGGCCTGCGACTGCACCAGCGAGCGCCGCGCCGACAAGGCCGTAGACTGCGCCTGCACCACTTCGGTGTAGCCCACCTGCCCCGCCTTATAGCGATTCAACATCTGCGCTTCGACCTGGTCGGCGGCAGATGACGCCTGCCTGCGCAGCACCTGCTGCTGCGCCAGCACGCGCGTGGCGGACAGCTGATTTTCCACGTCGCCAAAAGCGTCCAGCACGGTCTGCCGGTAGCGCGCCACCGCAACGGCATGCTGCGCCTGGGCGCCGGCCACGTTGGCGCGCGTGGCGCCCGCGTTAAAGAGCGACTGCGCCACGCTGGCGCCAAACGACCATAACAGGTTCGAGGCGCTGAACAGCTCGCCCATCTTGCTGCCGCCCGCACCGAGCGAAGCGGACAGACCGATGTTCGGATAGTAGGCCGAGCGCGCGATGCCGATCTGCGCGTTGGCCGCCGCCACGCGCCGTTCGGCACCGGCGATATCCGGACGGCGCTCGAGCAAGGTCGATGGCACCAGCACTGGAATGTCCGGCACGTTGGCCGTCCACGGCGCGCTTACCAGCGCAAAATTGGCGGGCGCCTTGCCGATCAGGATGGCGATTGCGTGTTCGGACTGGGCGCGCGAGCGGGTCAGCGCCAGCTCGTCGATACGGGCATTGGCCAGCTGCGTCTCGGCCTGCAGCACGTCCGACTTGCCGACGATGCCGGCCTCGTAACGGTTCCTGGTAATGGTCAGCACGCGCTCATAGCCGTCCAGCGTGGTGGCCAGCAGCGCCTTTTGCGCGTCGCTCTGGCGCACTGCAAAGTAATTGATGGCCAGCTCACCCTGGGCTGACAGGCGCGCCGCCGCCAGGTCCGCCGCACTGGCCGCAGCGCCCGCGCTGGCGCCGCTCACGCCGGCGCGCAGGCGTCCCCACACGTCCGGCTCCCAGCTGCCGCCGATATTGAGCCGGTAATTGCTGGCACTGTCCTGGTCCCTGCCCCCTGACCGGTCGCCCAACAAGCCCAGGTTCACGCTCGGGAACAGCGATGCGCGCTGCTGCGCCACGGCCGCGCGCGCGGCGGCGTACGAGGCCACGGCCGCTGCCACGTTCTGATTCGATACTTCAACCTGGCTGGCCAGGCCGTTCAGCACAAGGTCGTTGAACAAGGTCCACCAGGGACCGCGGTCAAGCGCGTCTGCCGGGGCGGCCGGCGACCAGCCGGCGGCCTCCTTGAAGCTGGCGGACGTGGGCGCGGCCGGCACCTGGTAGGCCGGGCCGACAGCGCAACCGGCGGTGAGCGCCGCAGCCAGGACAAGCGGGAAAATGGGACGCATAGGAGCACTCATGGTTGGTTAGTTGATGGCACGTGGTCGGCATGGTGGCCGAACTCACGCTCGGCCGGGCTGCGGCGGCGCAGCTTGTCCATCACGATGTAGACGACCGGCGTGGTCAGGAGCGTGAGCAGCTGGCTGGCCAGGAGGCCCCCGATGATGGCCACGCCAAGTGGGCGGCGCAATTCAGAGCCTTCGCCAAAGCCGATCGCCAGCGGCAAGGCGCCGAGCGCAGCGGCCAGCGTGGTCATCAAGATCGGCCGAAAGCGCAGCAGGCACGCTTCGCGCACCGCCTCGTGCGGGCTCACACCACGCGTGCGCTCCGCTTCCAGCGCAAAGTCGATGATCAAGATGGCGTTTTTCTTGACGATGCCGATCAACAGGAACACGCCAATGAGCGCGATGATCGAAAAATCCATCTTGAACAGCAGCAGCGCCAGCACCGCGCCCACCCCGGCCGAAGGCAAGGTGGACAGCACCGTGATCGGATGCACCAGGCTTTCGTACAGGATGCCCAGCACAATGTAGATGACGACGATGGCCGCCAAAATCAGCAGCGGCTGCTCCTTGTTCGATTCTTCTGCCGCGCGGGCCGTGCCTTCAAAGCTGCCACGCACATTGTTGGGCATGGCGATGTCGGCCTCGGCCTGCTTGACGGCGGCCTTGGCGTCGGCCAGATTGGCACCTTCGCCCAGGTTGAACGAGACGGTCGTGGTCAGCTCGCCATCCTGGTGGTTGATCGAGGTGGGCGTGGCGCTTTCGGCAAAGCTGGCAATGGCCGACAGCGGCACCATCGTGGTCGCTTCGCTGCTCAGCGCCTGGCCGCTGGACGGGTCGCGCGCCGCAGTGGTGTTGGCCGGCGCCCCGGCCACCGACGTGCCGCGCGAAGGCACGTAAATGTCGCTCAGCGCTTGCGGCGTTTGCGCGTAGCGCTTGGCCACGCCCATGATGATGCTGTACTGATTGAGTTCATCATAGATGGTGGCAACCTGGCGCTGGCCAAAGGCGTTGTAGAGCGCATTGTCGACGTCGCGCGGGTTGATGCCCAGCCGCGCCGCGCTCTCCTTGTCGATCTTGACGAACATCTCGACGCCGTTTTCCGCCTGGTCGGTGTCGACGTCGGCCAGCTGGGGCTGGCGCTTCATGGCGTCGGCCAGTTTGCCGGCCCACAGCTTGAGGTCTTCGCGGTTGTCGCTTTTCAGGCTGTACTGGTAGGTCGAGTTGGACTGGCGACTACCCATGCGCAAGTCCTGCACCGGGTTCAGGAACATCGATACGCCCGTCACCTGCGCGAGCTGCGGGCGCAGGCGGGCAATCACGGCCTGGCCGCCAACGTCGCGCTGCGACACCGGTTTCAGGTTGATGAACATGAAACCGCCGCCGGCCCGTCCCCCGCCGGTAAAGCCAACCACCGTTTCCACGGCTGGATCGGCGCGGATGATGTCGACCAGCTGCTTGAGCTTTTCCTGCATCGCCTGGAATGAAATGCTCTGGTCGGCGCGCAGGCCGCCGTTGATCTGGCCCGTATCTTGCTTTGGAAAAAATCCTTTTGGCGCTGCCGTGAACAGGTAGACATTCAAGCCGATGACGAACAGGAAAATGAGCATGACCAGCGCCTTGCTGTCCAATGCCCAATCGAGCGAGTGTTCATACATCTTGTGAATTTTGTCAAAACCGCGTTCGGCCCAGCGCGCCAGGCGCCCGTCCTTGCGTTCAACGCCGCCGGGTTTCAGCAGCCAGGCTCACATCATCGGCGTGGTGGTAAGTGAAATCACCAGCGATATCAAGACCGCGGCCGACAGCGTGACGGCAAACTCGCGGAACAGCCGGCCCACCTGACCGCCCATGAACAGCAAGGGGATGAATACGGCCACCAGCGACAGGCTGATCGAGAGCACCGTAAAGCCAACCTCGCGCGCGCCCAGCAAAGCGGCTTGCATGCGGTCCATGCCCTGCTCGATGTGGCGGGCGGTGTTTTCGAGCACCACGATGGCATCATCGACCACAAACCCGGTGGCGACCGTGAGCGCCATCAGGGAGAGGTTATTCAAACTGAACCCCAGCATGTACATCACGCCAAAGGTGCCCAGCAGCGACACCACGGTGGCCACGGCCGGGATGATGGTCGCGCGCACGCTGCGCAGGAACATGCTCACCACCAGCACCACCAGCAGGATCGAGATGATCAAGGTGATTTCAATCTCTTGCAGCGAGGAGCGGATCGAATTGGTGCTGTCGGATGCCACCTGCAGCTTGATATCCTTGGGCAGCTGGGCCTGCAGCGTCGGAATGAGCGCGCGCACGCCGTCCACCGTTTCAATCACGTTGGCACCCGGCTGGCGCGTGATCAGCACCACCACCGCCGGCGCGCCATTGAACAGGCCCAGGGTATTGATGTTCTCGACGCCGTCGATCACTTCGGCCACGTCGTCCAGTCGCACGGCGGCCCCATTGCGCCAGGCGACAACCAGGCTGCGGTAGTCGGCCGCGCTGCGCCCTCCGCTGGCGGTGCTGGCCTGCGAGTAGATCTGCAGGCGCATGCCATTGCCTTCGATCGCCCCTTTCGGACGGTTGGCGTTGGTCGACTGGATCGCGGCGCGCACGTCCTCGGTCGAGACGCCGTAGCGGTTCAGCGCATACGGCAGCAGTTCGACGCGCACCGCCGGCAGCGAGCCGCCGCCAATTTCCACGTCGCCCACGCCCTTGACCTGTGCCAGCTTCTGCTGCACCAGGTTGGAGACCGATTCGTAGATCTGGCCAGGCGACTTGCTCTTGGAGGTCAGCGCCAGGATGATGACCGGCGCGTCCGACGGGTTGACCTTGCGGTAGGTCGGGTTGCTGCGCAGCGTGGCCGGCAGGTCGGCGCGCGCGGCGCTGATGGCCGCCTGTACTTCGCGCGCGGCCGAGTCGATCTTGCGGTTCAGGTCAAACTGCAGGCTGACGCGGGTCGAACCGTTGCCGCTGTTGGACGTCATTTCGTTCACGCCCGAGATGACGCCAAGACGCCGCTCGAGCGGCGTGGCCACGCTGGTCGCCATGGTGTCCGGGCTGGCGCCGGGCAGCGAGGCGCTTACGGTAATGGTCGGAAAATCCACCTGCGGCAGCGGCGAGACGGGCAGCACAAAGAACGCGCCGATGCCGGCCAGCGCAATGCCCAGCGTCAGAAGTACCGTGGCGATGGGGCGCCGGACGAATGGCTCGGACAGGTTCACTTTGCCGCCCCGGATGGCGTGGCTTGGACCGGATTTACCTGCGCCCGATTGCGGTCCCAGCGCCGCGCCAGGCGGTCAAAGCCGAGGTAGATGACCGGCGTCGTAAACAAGGTCAACAGCTGGCTGACAATCAGGCCGCCGAAAATCGCCAGGCCCAGGGGACGGCGCAGCTCGGCGCCCTCGCCCCAGCCGAGCATCAGCGGCACGGCAGCGAACAGCGCGGCCAGCGTCGTCATCAGGATCGGCCGAAAGCGTAGCAGCGCGGCCTGCTGGATAGCTTCGCGCGCGCCCATGCCCTGTTCGCGTTCAGCCTCGATGGCAAAGTCGATCATCATGATGGCGTTCTTTTTTACGATGCCGATTAACAGGATGATGCCGATGATGCCGATCACGCCCAAGTCCTGGCCGCTGATCATCAAGGCCAGCAAGGCGCCCACGCCGGCCGAAGGCAGCGTCGACAAAATCGTCAGCGGGTGGATATAGCTTTCGTACAGCACGCCCAGCACAATGTACACGCACACCACCGCCGCCAGAATCAGCCACAGCTGGTTCGACAGCGAATTTTGGTACGCACCGGCCGCGCCCAAAAAGCTGAGCGTGACCGAGGCCGGTAGCCCGATCTGCTTGGCCGCAGCGCTGATCGCCTCGACCGACTGGCCCAGCGACACGCCGGGTGCGGTGTCAAAGCCGATGGTGGTGGCCGGGTATTGCGCCACGTGGGTGATCTGGAGCGGCGCATTTTGCTCGGTGACGGTGGCCACGGCGGCCAGCGGCGTGGTGTTGCCCGAGCCTGTTTTCAGCGGCAGCTGGCCGAGCGTGGCGATCGACATGTTGGCGTCGCGCTGCGCCTCGAGGATCACGCGATACTGGTTGGTTTCGGTGAAAATCGTCGAGACAATGCGCTGGCCGTAGGCGCTGTACAGCGCGTCGTCAATCGACGCTGCCGTGATCGACATGCGCGAGGCCGTATCGCGGTCGATGCTGACAAACGCCGCGGCGCCCGTCGCGCCGGCGTCGGTGACGACATTGCGCAGCTGTTTTTCATCCTGCAGCCGCTTGACCAGTTTGCTCGCCCATTCGGTGACGGTGGCGTTGTCGGCCCCTTCGATCGATGCGCGGTATTGGGTGGGGCCGGTTTCGGCATCGATGGTCAAGTCCTGCGTCGGCTGCACATAGAGCGTCACGCCCGCCACCTGCGCGGCGCGGCGGCGCAGTCGCTCCATGATGGCCGCCTGGTCGCTCGTGCGGTCGTGCTTGAGATTGATCAGCATGCGTCCGGTGTGCAGCATCATGTTGTTGGCCGCGTCAACGCCGACGTTGGAGCTGAGCGACTCGACATCCGGATCGGCCAGGATTTCCCTGGCCGTCGCCTGCTGCAGCTCTGCCATGCGGTCATACGAGATCGCCTGGCGCATTTCAACGCGCGCCTGCAACTGGCCGGTGTCCTGGGTCGGGAACAAGCCCTTGGGTATCAAGATGTAGAGCAGCACGGTGAGCAGTAGCGTTGCCAGCGCCACGATCAGCGTCAGGCCCTGGCGCGCCAGCACCCAGTTCAAGGCATGGTCGTAGCGCACGATCACGCGGTCGAAAAAAGCCTGGGTCTTGAGCGCGAAGCGGCCCGGCTTTTCATCTGCGCTTGCCCGCAGCCAGCGCGCCGACATCATCGGCACCAGCGTGAGCGAGACCACGGCCGAGATCAGAATCGTGATCGCCAGCGTGATGGCAAACTCGCGAAACAGGCGCCCCACCACGTCACCCATGAACAGCAGCGGAATGAGCACAGCGATCAGCGACACCGTCAGCGAAATGATGGTAAAACCGATCTGCTGCGCGCCCTTGATGGCCGCAGCCATCGGCGTTTCGCCTTTTTCGATGTAGCGCGCGATGTTCTCGATCATGACGATGGCGTCGTCGACGACAAAGCCGGTGGCAATCGTCAGCGCCATCAGCGACAGGTTGTTCAGGCTGTAGCCGAGCATGTACATGGCGCCGCAGGTGCCGATCAGGGAAATGGGCACGGCCAGGCTGGCGATCACGGTGGCGCGCACGCTGTGGAGGAAGGCAAAAATCACCAGCACCACCAGCAGCACGGCCAGCAGCAACTCCAGTTCCACGTGTTCGACCGAGGCGCGAATGCCGGTGGTGCGGTCCGACAGCACGTCGAGCCGGACCGCCGCCGGCAGGCTGGCCGACAGCTCGGGCAGGCGCTTTTTGATGGCGTCGACGGTGGCGATGACGTTGGCGCCGGGCTGGCGCTGCACATTCAGGATGATGGCCGGCTTCAGGTTTGCCCAGGCGCCGAGCTTGACGTTTTCGGCGCTGTCGACCACCTTGGCCACGTCTTTCAGGCGCACCGGCGCGCCGTTCTTGTAGGAGACGATCAGGTTTTCATAGTCGGGCACGGTCAGCAACTGGTCGTTGGCGTTGATCGCGTAGGAGCGCGTGGGGCCGTCGAAATTACCCTTGGCGCTGTTGGCGTTGGCGCCGGATATGGCGCTGCGCAGCGTGTCCAGGCCGAGGCCGTAGGACGCCAAGGCGCCGGTATCGGCCTGGATGCGCACCGCCGGCCGCTGACCGCCGCTGAGCGTCACCAGGCCGACGCCCGAGACCTGGCTGATTTTCAGCGCCAGGCGTGTATTGACGAGGTTTTGCACTTCGGTCAACGGCAGCGTGTCCGACGTAATAGCCAGCGTGAGCACTGGCGCGTCGGCCGGGTTGACCTTGGCGTAGACCGGCGGCGCCGGCAGGTCGGCCGGCAGCAGCGAGCCGCCCGCGTTGATCGCGGCCTGCACTTCCTGTTCGGCGACGTCGAGCGTTTCTCCAAGCCCGAACTGCAGCGTCACGACCGACACGCCCGAGGCGCTGTTTGAACTCATGCGCTGCAAGCCCGCCATCTGGCCGAAGCGCCGTTCGAGCGGCGCGGTGACGGTGCGCGCCATCACTTCGGGGCTGGCGCCGGGATACAGCGTTTGCACCTGGATGGTCGGGAAATCCACCTGCGGCAGCGCCGACAGCGGCAGGAACTTGAAGCCCACCAGCCCGGCCAGCACGATGGCCAGCATCAGCAGCGATGTCGCTACCGGGCGTTGGATGAACGGGGAGGACGGATTCATTGCGCCTCCGCGCCTTCACGCTGGCGCCGCGGGCGCTCGCCTGTGGGCGCGGTTTCGCCCGTGCGCGGCGGACGCTCGCCGGTGGCGCCGTCACGCGCACGGCGGCCCTCGCCGGCTGCTGGTGCGGCTGCCGGTGCGGCGGTTGGCACGGCGCTTGGTACGGTAGCCGGTGCAGGTGCCGCTGCCGCAGTCTCGGCAGGAGCCGCGCCTTCAGGCCGCTGGCGGCGGCCCGCGCCACCGCGTTCGCCACGTTTACCGCCGGCACCGGCTGCCTGCGGCTTGTCACCCGGCAGCGTCACCTTGGCGCCATCCTTGAGGCGGTCGGCCCCTTCGGAAATCACCTGCTCGCCGGCTGACAAGCCGGTCTTGATTTCGACCTTGTCGACGGTGGCCTGGCCGCGCGTGACGGGCCGCACGGCCACCGTGCGTTCTGCGGCGTTGAGCACATACACAAAGTCGCCCGTGCTGCTGTTGCGCAGCGCCGTTACCGGCACCATGACGGCGCCCTTGATGGTGCGCAGTTCCAGGCGCAGGTTGACGAACTGGCTCGGGAACAGCGATTGGTCGGCATTGGCAAAGCGCGCCTTGGCGCGCACGGTCCCGGTTTGCACATCGACCTGGTTGTCGAGGGCGGCGAACTTGCCCGTTGCAAGCGGCACCGTGCGGGTGCGGTCAAAAGCGGTCGCCGGCAAAGGGCTGTCGGCGCGCACGCTGGCCTGCAGGTCGGGCACGCGGTCTTGCGGCACGGCAAATTCAACGTCGATCGGCGAGAGCTGGGTTATGACGGCGATGCCGGCCGCGTCGCCGCTGCCGACCAGGTTGCCCATGTCGATCACGCGCAAGCCCACGCGGCCACTGATCGGCGCCTTCACTTGGGTATAGCTCAGGTTCAGCTTGGCGATGCCCTCGGCGGCGCGGTCGGTCATGGAGGTGCCTTCGAGCTGCTTGACGAGGGCAGCCTGGGTGTCGACCTCCTGGCGCGCGATGGAGTCTTGCGCCAGCAGCGTGCGAAAGCGTTCGAGCGTGACGCGCGCGCTGGCCAATTGGGCCTCGTTGCGCTGGCGCGTCCCGGAAGCTTGCAGCAGCGCCATCTCGAACGAGCGCGGGTCGATGGTGGCGAGCACCTGGCCGGACTTGACCAGTTGCCCTTCGCTGAAGTTGATTTTCTGGAGGATGCCGGACACCTGCGGGCGCACCGTGGCCGTGGCCGCTGCGGTAACGGTGCCCAGCGCGTCGACGCTGACGGGAATGTCGGCCAGTTCGGCAGTGGCCACGCCGACGGTGGTGGCCAGCCCTCCACGCCCGCCTCGTCCGCCGCCGCCGCCGCCGCCACCGGCGACCCCGCGCGCACCGGCTGCGCCCTGCGCCGCGCCGCCCTCAGGCGCTTGGTGCGTCAAGTACCACGCCAGCCCACCCAGAGCGGCCATTGCCAGCACGGCGATAACGGTGCCAATGAGCTTGGCGCGCCGGGTACGCGCAGGTTTTGTCGTGAGGGCATCCATGTGTTTCCTTGTCTTGATAGCAACGATTGTTGTAAAGACTGTAGCATGTGGAGCGGTAAAAATATGTTTCGGACCGTACATTAAAGTTGGAACTTTTAAGCAAGCAGCCTTGTCGGGCTTGGCTGGTCAAGGCGCTGTCATAGTGCAACGCAATAAAAAACGGGCGCATGATCATCATGCGCCCGTCAAAATGGCCGTCTATTCAGCTACATAGCGTTACAAACTCGCTACAAAACTCCCGTTATGGTCGCCTTATGGCAGGGTGCACATGCAGTGGGTGATTGTCTGGAACGGGTTATGGCTGCCGCTCATGTCGGTCAGCCACGCCATGTCCTTGCCCACTTGCGCAACCGAACTTTGCGGCAAGCCGGCCGGCAGCAAGCCCAGTTTCACCTGGACCGTGAAGGCAGTTGACGCGCTGGCGCCGAACATTTCTAGGAAATGCTCGAAGGCCGAACCATCGCGCTCGATGTAAGCAACCCGAAAGCCAGGCGCCAGCTTGGCCAGCTTGGCGGCCGACTTGAGCGCGTCGCCGTAGCTGCCGATGGTGTCGACCAGGCCACGTTCCTGCGCCTGCAGGCCGGTCCATACCCGGCCCTGGCCCACTTCATTGATCTTGGCCGGCGTGGTCTTGCGTGCCACTGCCGCCTTGGTGGTGAAGTCCGTATAAATACGTTCCACATTGCTTTGCAACAGCTGGGCCACGCGCGGGTCGAGCGGGCGCAGGGGGTTGTAGGCATCCGCCAGCCAGGTCGTGGTGTGGCCCGCCGTGTGCACGCCCAGCTTGTCGGCCACCTTGTCGGCGGTCGGAATCAGCGCAAACACGCCGATCGAACCGGTGATGGTGGAGCGGTCGGCGATGACTTCATCGGCCGCCATCGCGATCCAGTAACCGCCGGACGCGGCAACGTTGCCCATCGACACCACGACCGGTTTGCCCGCCGCGCGCGTGAGTTCAAGTTCGCGCCGGATCAGTTCGGAGCCGTACGGGCTGCCGCCGGGCGAATCGACACGTAGGACGATGGCCTTGATGGCGTCGTCTTCGCGCGCCTTGCGGATCATGTTGGCCGTCGACAGGCCGCCGATGGCGCCCGGGCTGGCGGTGCCGTCGGTGATCTCGCCTTCGGCCACGACCACGCCGACGCCGTCGCCAAACAGCTTGGGCGTCTGGCGCACCAGGTAGTCATGGAAGCTGACCTGGCGGAACGTCTTGTTGTCTTCATCTTTGGCGCCGCGCTTGATCATCATGGCGCGGATTTCGTCGCGCGTTTTCAGGCCGTCGACCAGTTTGTTGGACATGGCCAGCTTGCCGATATCGCCTTTCGCCTCTTCAAGCAGCTTGGGCAGATTGTCGATCAGCGTCATGACTGTGCCGGCGGGCAGCTTGCGGTTCTTTTCAATGTCGGCGGTGTAACCTGCCCACAGCGCGTCGTACAGGTAGGCTTCAGCCTCGGCTGCGGCGGGCGACGGGCCGTTGCCGATGAACGGCTCGGCGGCGCTCTTGTAGGTGCCCACTTTGAGCAGGTTGACCGTCACGCCCAGTTTGTCGAGCGCATCGCGATAGTAATTGCGGTGGCCGCCGAAACCGCGAATGAGCAAGGTGCCCATCGGGTGCATGTAGACCTCGCTGGCGTGCGAAGCGAGCAGGTAGCGCTTCTGGTCATAGCTGCCGCCCCAGGCGATGACGGGCTTGCCGGCCGCGCGCACCCGGTCGAGCGCGGAGCCGACTTCGTGCAGCGTGGCCAGGCCGGCACCGTTAAGGTCGTCAAGCATGAGGACGACGCTGCCGATGTTTTTGTCCTTGGCGGCTGCATCGAGCACGGTGAGCACGTCGCGCAACTGCACCGAGCGCTCCTGTTCGCCGCTGATATTGGACACCAGCGCATCGCGCACGGTTCCGCTGTGCTGCTCGACCAGGTCGCCCTTGAGTTCCAGGACAAGCGACGTCTTGGCGGTGATCGGCTTGGCGCCGCCGCTGAACATGGCCGCGACGATGATAATCAGGATCAGCAGGAACAGCAGATTCAGGACAGCGCGGCGCGTGGCGTCGAGCGTTCTCCACACCGCGCCGAAGCCGCGGCGCAAGGGGGAAATGGGTTTGGATGACATTAAAGCTCCGGCAGGTAAAAGTTATGGTTATGGTGGGAAAAACGCGTACTGTAAGCGAAAGCGAGGTGATTATGGTCTAAATGATCATTGTATGGGGTGCGACGCGACGAGCAAGGGTTATATGCCGCTGAAACGCATCAATTCAAGAACGAACGCCTAAGCCAGGTTCAATTCGACGATGCGCGCGTGCATGGTGCCGTCGTTGACGTCGATGAGGGCCACCGAAACGGGCAGCTTGAAGCGGCGCGGCCCTGCGCTGCCGGGATTGAGGTAGAGCACCGGGCCGCGCTGCTGGGCCAGCGGGCGGTGCGAGTGGCCGTAAATGACGACTTGCACCCCTTCGCGCACGGGATCGATGTCGAGGGTGGCGATGTCGTGTACCGCGTAAAGCAACACCGATCCGACCTGCAGGCGCGCGCTGGCAGGCACGGCGCGCGCCCACGCCCCCGTGTCGTTGTTGCCGCGCACCACCGTCAGCGGCGCGATGGCGGCCAGCTCGGCCAGGATAGCGGCGTTGCCGATGTCGCCGCCGTGGACGATGTAGTCGCTCCCGGCGAGCGCCGCCATTGCTTCGGGCCGCAGCAGGCCGTGGGTGTCGGAGATGACGCCGATGCGGACCATGCGATCAGGTCTCCTGGCCCTGCATGCGGCGAAACGGCCCGATGCAAGCCTCAAGCGACTCGGACGCGCACATCAGGAACAGCGCGCCGGACGGATGAAAGTGAACGAAATGGGTCGCCTTGGCGCCTGCCTTGGTGATCTGGCCGACGCAATCTTTTTTGCCGTTGTCCTTGACCAGGCGGTCTTCGAGCTTGTAGAAGCCCTTGGCGCTGGGCTGGGGCAGGATGTTAAATTCGCTCTGGGCGATTTCTTCGGCGCTGGTGACGAGCGTAGTGCCGTCGCCGCGGAAGCGATAGACTTCGGAGCAGCTGCCGTCAGGGAGCGTGAGTTTCCAGATGCCGAGAATGGGATGGTCGGCCGCAGGCGGCGCCGCGATGGCGGGCTGAGCGAGAATGACCAGGGAAAGCATGACTCCAATGAGCGAACGCATGGCGGACTCCTTGATGCCTGATGGGTGTGCAGGTTAGACAGGGATGCTGCTTGTCAGTTTGCCCGTTTTTTGGAGATTGTGCATGGCGCAAGTGCGGATGGCAACAAGCGAAGTGCACGCATACGAGCACGTCAGTCCAGGTCTTTCGCGCTAAGGAGCGCAGCAGAGTCACGTCGTCCTCGCGCACGCGGCTGTCGCAAATGGGGCTGCAGCGCCGCAAAGTTACATCGTCCTCGCGCACGCGGGGACCCATGGAACGGTTCAACTGAGCAACTGTTCTATGGGTCCCCGCGTACGCGAGGACGATGTGGTGGTGCTCATAGCGCCACTTACCCCGCAAGAGTGGTGCACACAGCACCATTTACTTCGCAAGTGTGACGCTCACACCACCAATCGCCTCACAAGCGGAAAGCTTACTCCGCTTCCGCCTTCGGCTTGGCCGGCTTGCGCGGACGCGCCGCCGGCTTGCGGGCAGCCTTCTTCGGGGCCTCGGCTTCGACAGCAGCCTCGGCCGCCTCAGGCGCGTCTTCCACCCGCGCCTCGGCCACCGGCTCTTCGGCCACCGGCTCTTCCGCCATCAGCGCAGCGTCAACCTTGCTCACTGCACTCTTGCGCGCACCACGCGTGCTGCGGCGCTTTTCCTGCACGGGCTCTGGCACCAGCTCCGGGGCTGGCTCCGGCGCCACCTGAATTACTTCAGCGACGCTCTCGTGCTCGTCCTCATCGTCGCCTTGCGCCAAATGCATCTGGCGTTCCAGCTCGGCCTGATTAGGCACCGGCTCGTAGACATCGGCCCCCTTGCGACCATTGCGCCCGCCCCGGCCCGCACCACGGCGCGCGTCGCCCTTGCCCTGCGGCTTGGGCATCGGCGGCTGCAATTCGATCGGGTCGATCGCTTCGCTGTCCTGCGCCGGCGGCGCCTGGTCGTTGACCACTGCCTCGCTGCGGTAACCACGCCCACCACGGCGGCGCGCATCGGATTGGGGCGCCTGTTGCTGGCGCTCGCGCGGCGCTCTTGGCTCCCGCGGCGCGCGCCCTTCGCGCGGTGGGCGCGCTTCGCGTGGCTCCTGCACCTCGACCAGCGCGCTGTCCTGCTCGCCCGCCTGCTCCGTCGCCGGCTCGCCGGCGGCCGCGTTCAGGGCCGGCGGATTGCTGCTGCGGTACACATAGGCGCCCGATTTCTCGTCACGGCCAAATTCAAGCATGCCGCGGTTCTGCGCTTCTTCGAGCAGGTTGCCGAAGGTGCGAAAGCCGTAGTAAGTCTCATTGAAATCGGGACGGCGGCGCTTCAAGGTATCCTTGAGCAGCGAGGCCCAGATCTTGCCGCTGTCGCCGCGTTCGGATACCAGCGCGTCGAACATCTCGACCACCAGCTCGATCGCCTTGGCCTTGCGCTCTTCCAGTTCTTCCTTGCGGCGGATGGCTTCGTCGGACGTGCCGGCAACAGCGGGACGGCGCGTTTCAGGCTTCTTGCGCTCGTCGCGCTTGGCGGCGGCGCGTTTCACTTCGCGTACCAGGTCGTCGTAGAAAATGAATTCGTCGCAGTTGGCCACCAGCAGATCCGAGGTCGACTGCTTGACGCCCACGCCGATCACCTGCTTGGCGTTCTCGCGCAGCTTGGACACCAGGGGCGAAAAGTCGGAGTCGCCACTGATGATAACGAAGGTGTTGACGTGCGATTTTGTGTAGCAAAGGTCGAGCGCATCGACCACCAGGCGGATGTCGGCCGAGTTCTTGCCCGACTGGCGCACATGGGGAATCTCGATCAGCTCGAAGTTCGCTTCGTGCATGGTGGCCTTGAAGCCCTTGTAGCGCTCCCAATCGCAATACGCCTTCTTGACCACGATGCTGCCCTTGAGCAGGAGACGTTCGAGTACCGGCTTGATGTCGAATTTTTCGTAGTTCGCGTCGCGCACGCCGAGCGCGACGTTCTCGAAGTCGCAAAAGACGGCCATGCTGATGTTGTCGTTCGATGATGCCATATTGTGTGTTCTCTGATGATGGTTGGTCTGACTAAGGACAGATTATACGCAACAACCAAAAAAGGGCGGTTTGGGCTTGACCTGGCGCCTGCCACATGTCATTGGGCGATCCTTGCCAATCACTGCTTCGGGAGAAGAAACGATACTGATCGCGTCCCTACCGCCGTTTTCCCTCGCCTTTGCCCAGCGTGCGCCGGTTTTGCCATCAGCTACACATACCACATCGTCCTCGCGATCGCGGGGACCCAAAGAACGGTGGATCTGAGCAACTGCTCCATGGGTCCCCGCGTTCGCGAGGACGATGTTGTTTTAGTTTTTCGATTGCCGAACTTCGCGATTTCTGGGTCAGTCACCGCTTGTAAAAATGGATGACGACTGCCGCCTATGGCGCCACGCGGGTGTCCCCCTTGGCGCGCTCGATGTAGCGCTCGACATCTTCCTGCAGCAACAGTCCTTGGTCGCGCAGCTCGCGCGCGGCCAGCGCCACCGCCTTGGCGTATGCAATCCGGCTGGCGTATCGCTGGGCGATGGCGCGGCGCGAATCGCCGACGCGCGCGCTCGCCGGGAAAGGCAGGTGCATGCCGTTCAAGCCGCACAGCTGCCCTTCGGCGTAGCCCCTGCGGCGCAGGTTCCAGCCAGTGTAGGTCGCCAGCGGCACGGCCACGTCGGGCAGGCGGATGCCGGCGATGTCGTTGCCGTCCACATCGACCATCGGCACCTGCACGTTGTAGCGCAGGCCCGGCTGCGCGCGCGCCGACTCGCCGCTGTAATCGACTACTATCAACTCATTAAGCGCGGCTGGAAAATCCACTCCGGCCAGGTCGGGAAAGCCGACAGCCTCGCGCGTAGGCTGGGTCAGCATGCTGTCGGCATGGCGCGGGTAGCGGCTGGCAGGCGGCTCCTTGCCACTGCGCGCCCAGTCGACCAGCCGGTCGAGCAGCACGCGCACCGCCGGCCCCTGGCGCGCCGGATTGCTCGGGTATTTGCATACGACAGTAAATGGCCGGTCGGCGGCCATGTGCTGGGTGGACGACATCAGGTACGCGCGCACGTCATTTGGCAATGCGATGTCCTTGCCGGCGCCGTTGTCCACCACCAGCGACGCGCGGCCCTGCCAGAATTCGACGCTGCTGTCGACATGCATCAGCTTAGGACAGGTGGCCGTGGCCTGGCAGCGCGCAAAGATGCCGTCGGTCCTGCCGCTGACCGGGTCGGTGGTGACCGCGTAGCTGAAGGGGAACTGGTCGCCATAAGTGACGTGATCCAGATGCTGGGTCGAGTAGCGGCCCGGTTGGCCAAAGCGCACGTTCACAAAACTTTTGCGGCTTCCGGCGATCAGCGGCATGGCGCCGTCGAAGACTTTGCCACCGGCCGGATCCTGGTTGAAGCCCTGCCAGATCAGGTCGCGCAGCACCCGCCCGGACTGCGATACGCCAACCGCGATGGCCACGTTGGGCCGGATGTCGGACAGCGGATTGGCCTGCCCTGCCCCGTCAGGCGCGCCCGACTTGAGAAAGCTGGTCACGTCGCGCACGGCCGCCATGCCAAGGCCCATCAGACGGGGGTTGCTGGCCTGGTAGTCAAAGCGGTAGATGGCGCCGGCATCAACTCCGCCGGGCCGGGCGATCGTGACGGCCGACGCGCCCTCGAAGCGCCACGCGCTGCGCGCCACGAGCACCGGAGCCGCCGTGGCGTAGGCGCGCACCGTGAGCGCAGCTTGCGACTGGTCGAGCGAGGCGGCGGGATAGGCAAGCGCTATCGTTCCCGTGGTCTCGCCATTGTCGAACACGGCCTCGGCGAAGCTTGGCCCTGTGATCGGCATGCCGGCCCGCGTGGCGAGCGGCAGTTGCATGCCGGCCGCGCTGCCATTGGCGGCCAGCGGGACATCGCCCTGCCAGCCGATCCAGGCCAGCGTGTGCCCGCGCCGCATGGTAAAGCCATTGCCGGCGGTGGCCGGCTTTCCGGCCTCGCTGACGGCGTCGTTGGCCATGACGGGGAACAGATAGCCGCCGCGATTGGGCAGCTCGACCAGCAGTGCGCGCGACGCGTGCACTGCTTCGCGCGGACGCAGGATCACGACATCGGTCTGGTATGAAATCCAGGCGAGCGGCGTGCCGCCCTGGTCAATATCGGCGATGATCCGGTTCAACGGGTGGCGCGGATTGATGCGCATGTGGGCTACCGCAACGATGGTCTCGTATTCGCCGCCGCCTTCGAACGGGGCGCCGGCAAAGGCGGGGGTGCGGCTGACGATGTCAAAGCGGTCGACGACGCTGGCGAGCGTGTCGGACGGGCCGGTGGATGCACAGCCGGCCAGCAATAGCGCGGGAAATAGGCACAGCAGGTGGCGCGTTCGGGTCAATGAAGGCTCCTCAGGAAAGCAGCGCCAGCGTGGCCGCATCGGGCGCGCCGTTGTAGAATTTTTTTAGGCACGTGCGAAACAGCGGCTCGTCCGGCGCCGCCTG
The DNA here is from genome assembly GCF_049896185.1 of Massilia sp. TSP1-1-2. Taxonomy (NCBI): domain Bacteria; kingdom Pseudomonadati; phylum Pseudomonadota; class Betaproteobacteria; order Burkholderiales; family Oxalobacteraceae; genus Massilia; species Massilia sp. TSP1-1-2. The sequence continues at coordinate 210,531 of NZ_JAFCTU010000005.1, read as the reverse complement.
GGCGAACAGGGTCAGCGAGGAATGCAGTTTCAACTCGTCCGGATCGCCGAAGATCTGGTGGGCGCTGCGCCCTTCGGTGGCGGCGAGCAAGGCGGCGCATTCGCGCAGCCGCGCGCCAAGCACCGGATGGGCGAGCAAGGCGCGCGCTTCAGCGATCGAGGAAATCGCATAGCGCTGCGCCATCGCGCTGCGGCCAAGGCCGGCAAGCTGCGGGAAAATAAACCACATCCAGTGGGTGCGTTTGTGCGCCGCGCGCAGTTCGGCGACGACGGCGTCGTAGACCGGCGCCTGCGCCTCGGTGAAACGGGCAAGATCAAATGGTTCTTCCATGCTTTTCTCCTTGGGCACGATTATGCACTGGCGTGACGGTTGCGCTTACAAATAGCCGGTTTCCATGGGCATGCTATCCCAGCGATCGTTGTGCCCGTCCAGATAGGTCACTGGCGTCGCTGCGAGCTCCTGGTCCGTGACATCGTCCAGACAGGTGACGTTCACGCCGTAGAATCTGCCCCACCGCGGCGAGTTGCCAGTGCCGAACGACCTTACGCCGCAATGCTTGCAGAAAAAGTGCTCATCCGTTTTGGTGCCGAACTGGTAGAGCGACAGCGCCTCGGCGCCGGCAAGCAAGCGAAAGGCGTCGGGCTTCACCACCGCCGGCCAGCATCGCAATTTTTTGCAAATCGAGCAATTGCAGCGCAAAGTGCCCAGGCTCAAGTCAATGTCGGCCTCGAAGCGCACCGCCTTGCAATGGCAGCTGCCGTGATAAGTCTTGCGCATCGTTTCCCCGTTATGTCATTTTGCGTTAGAGTGTTGCCCACCATGAAGCCCGAACATCTCCAACTGCTGCTAACCCGTGAAATGCCTTATGGAAAATACAAAGGCAAATTCATTGCCGACCTCCCTGGCCACTACCTCGGCTGGTTCGCGCGCGAAGGGTTTCCGCGCGGCGAACTGGGCGAGCTGCTCGCGCTGATGTACGAGCTTGACCACAATGCGCTGCGCGGCTTGCTCGACCCTTTGCGCCCCACCCGTAGGCGCTATTAAGCAACATTGGCCGAAAATTAAGTGATAATGAGCACTACCTTATCACTGGAGCGCTCATTGAAAAAGCTGTTTTTTGCCCCGTTTTTTGCCATGTGCATGGTCGCCTTGTCCAACACTGCCTGGTCGCAGGCCGCGCCGCCCTACGTTCTTGACGATACTGCCGTGCACAGCCTGCACGCCAAGGAACTCAAGCGCGATTACCAGATCATGGTCAGCCTGCCGCCTTCGTACAACAGCTCGACCAGGCGCTATCCCGTCGTCTTTGTGACCGACGCAAATTATGCGTTCCCGCTCACGCGCAGCGTGGCAAAGCGGGTCGGCGCCAATGGACGCGGCCTGGAAGAATTCATTTTGGTGGGCCTGGGCTATGCGACCGGCGATACGAGTGAATTTAGCCGGCGGCGCGACTACACGCCGGTTAATCCTCCGGATTCCAATTATGTGTCCGACATGCCGGGCCGAACGCCGCAATTTGGCAAGGCAGAAGCTTACCGGCGCTTTATCGCTACCGACGTTTTCCCGCTGATTGCGCAGCGTTACCGATCCGATATGGCCCGGAAGGTCTTTGTGGGCCACTCGTACGGTAGTTTGCTCGGGTTGCAGGTGCTGTTCACCGAGCCGTCGATGTTCGACCAATATATTTTGGGCAGTCCGTCACTGTGGTACGGCAAGCGCGTGATGTTCGAGCGCGAAAAGGCCTTCGCGGCATCCCACAAGGAGTTAAAGGCACGGCTGTATTTTGGCGTCGGCTCGCTCGAGACGGGGCCGGAGGAAAACATGGTGGCCGATCTCAAGCAGTTTCAGGCGCTGCTCAAAGCGCGGCATTATCCGGGCTTGCAGATCGAGAGCCGCGTGTTTGCCGATGAAGACCATCTGACGCTGGCGCCCGGCTTGATTACCCGCGGCCTCAAGTGGACGCTGCCAGGGAAAAAATAGCGGCTGCGGACGGCGGCTGGCGTCACGCGCTGGCAATTTTCCGTCCCGGCGCAGTGCGCATTAAGGGCGCGCCTTACCTGCGCCGTTTGTGCGGCATCGTGATGACGCGCAGGATGGTGTCGAGCGAGACGCCGTTCGAAAGCAGGTACCAGGTCGCCACCTCGTGCCCAAGCGACTCGAGCGACACCAAGCCTACTGCCACCTTCCCCGCCAGCTCCTGGTGCTTCCTGCGGTCTGTGTAGGAAATGACGATCTCGCAGCGCATGCGCTTCAAGCTGCGCTCCTCGCGCTCGAGGACGCCCCGCTGGCACTGGCGATCACCGTGCGGAAAAACGCCACCAGGTCCGGTACATGATGGTCGAAGGTGAACAGCGCACGCTGCGCCCACACGTTAGCGCGCACCGCTTCCATGGCGCTGCGCTCGCGCAGCTGGTGCGCCAGGCCGGCGACCGTGTCGTAAAAGACGCCAATGCCAAGTTCGCGCGCGAGCGTCTGGCTGGCGACGATGGCGCCTGGGTTGGCGCGCTGGATCATCGGCAGCCCAGCCGCAGCCAGCGTTGCCATGCGCGCGGGGATGTTCAGGTCGTCCCAGTTGGCGCGCCGCAGTTCGCCGTGGTTTTCGCTGACAAAGGCGTGCAGCCAGCCGGCGTCGTAACGCGAAAACTCCTGCACCCAGCGCGCCTGTTCGACGTTGGCGTGCAAATGCAGGTGCGCCGGCGCCAGCGCGCGGGCCTTGGCGATCCATTCGCGCCATTGCCCCTGGGTGAAGTCGCCGTAAAAATGCAGGTGAACGCCACGCTGCGCCAGCTCGGCCACCGTTTGCGGATGCAGGCCCATGGGCCGGCCCGGCACCACGGTGTGGATCTCGCCGCTGCAAGAAGAAAGCAATTCGCCGGCGCTTTGCTCGAACCAGTCTTTTTTGGGCAAGTCGCCGTCAAGCACAAAGCATGGCCGGGTGTGCGACAGGCCCGGCACCACGGTGTCGAACCAGTCGCGCATTTCGGCACTGGCGAACATGCGCCCGTCCGCATACCGGAACAAGTCAATGAGCTGTGGCCAGGTTCCTTTTTCCATGCAGATGAACGGGCCTTCCTTAAAGTGCCAGACAAACGGAATGCCGGCGGTGGACATGAGCACCTCATGCGCGAAAGGCACGGCCTGCCAGTTAAGCTGCGCGTAGATGAGATCGGGCTTGATGCGCGCGATCTCTTCGCGCCACTGGTCGTGCGCCAGGTCGGTCACGCGGCCAAACGGCAACGGGCCGATGCTGTTGTACCAGTACGGTTCCTGCATCCACAGACCATACAGCGTGTGACCTTGCTCTTCGAGCGCCAGCACGCGCTCGGCGTTGTAGGCCAGTTCGCCCACCAGCAGGATCTTGAGACCGTCGGGCGCACTGGCTGTTGCAGGCCGCGCGCGCATGGCCGCGTAGTGCGCCACCTCGTCGATCGCGTTGCCAACGGTGCTGTGAAACCTGAGCGGCTCCTGCACGCGGTAGCGCAGGCGGAAAGGGTTGATGCCGCCCACCGGTTCCTGCATCACCTTGTGCCGCTGGTGCGGATGATCGACCCACTCGCAGGTGACGTGGCCGGTGTACGCAACATCACCTGCCAAGCGCAGTTTTCCCCAGAACAGCCGCTCCAGATCATCCGATTCGATCTGCGAGCGTTCCAGCCAGCGCTCGCTGCCTTGGCGGTGCATGCACTGCACCAGCTGCAGCGGGTAGCCGGCGATGTGCCCGTCGGCGCTGCGGTTGTAATGGTGGCGCACCCCGGCGCAGGCAAGCGAAGCGCGCGGGTTGGCGTCCAGCGCCTGGCACAGCGCCAGCAGATGATCGCGGTAATACACGTCGTCGCTCGGGAGATAAGCAACGCGCGGCGCGCGGGCGCGCGCCAGGCCTTGGTTAAGCGCCGCGCCCAGGCCGCCGTTACGCGGCAGGCGCACGTAGCGCACGCGCGCGTCTTCCTGGTAAGGCAGCACCGCGCTGCCCGTATCGTCTTGCGAGCCGTCGTCGATGATGATCAGCTCCCAGTCGTCCAGGCTTTGCGCCAGCAGGCTGTCGAGCGCGCGCCGGATGAAACGGCTTTGTTGAAACGTCGGCATGACGACACTAGCCTGTGGCACGGCACACTCCCCTGATTGGAACACGCAGCAGATAATGGGCTAAAAAGTGTCGATTCGATTGAGCTAAAACAGCCGGGCGAAGGCGCGTCACGGAGAAAGCAGCAGCGTCTTTCCTGCGCGCAGCATGGCGGCGAATTCGTCGGCAGTTACAGCCGGACTGAACAAGTAACCTTGCAATTGGTCGCAGCCAAGGTCGCGCAGGAAAGCCATCTGTTCGGCTGTTTCAACGCCTTCGGCAACAATCTCCTGACGCAATTGCTGGGCCATGGTGACGATGGCGCGCGCGATGGCGCAATCGTTTTCCTCGTGCGGCAGGCCGATCACGAAGCTGCGGTCGATCTTGAGCGTGCTGATGGGAAAACGCTTCAGGTAGGCCAGGCTGGAGTAGCCGGTGCCAAAATCGTCCAGCGCCAGCGTCATGCCCATCGCCACCAGCGCGTTCATGATGGCGACGACGTCGGCGCCCTTGACCAGCAGGCTCTCGGTAATTTCCAGCATCAGCTGGCGCGGCTCGACGCCATGGCGGCCCAGCACTGCGTGCAGGCGCGCGGGCAGCTGCGCGTCGAACTGGCGCGCCGACAGGTTGACCGCGATGGGGGGGGTGGCAAGGCCGGCGTCGCCCCAGGCGCGCACCTGGCGGCACGCCTGGTCCAGCACCCAGCTGCCGATGTCGAGTATGAGCCCGGTTTCCTCGGCCAAGGGGATGAACATGGCAGGCGCGATCATGCCGCGCTGCGGATGGCGCCAGCGCAGCAGCGCTTCGGCGCCCACGATGCGTCCGCTGCGCAGGCTGACCTTGGGTTGGTAGTGCAGCGCCAGCTCACCGGCGGCAAGCGCGGCGCGCAGCTCGGTCTCCAGTCGCATGTGCTCCTTGGCGCGCTGGTCCATTTCGCGGTGGTAGAACAGGTAGCCGCAGGCGTGCAGAGCGGCGCACTTGGTCATGGCCACGTCGGCGTAGCGCACCAGCGTGGCGCTGTCGGCGGCGTCGTCGGGATAAATCGCAATGCCGATCCGCGCGCTCACCTGCAGGCTGTGGCCGGCCACGACGATCGGGTGCGCCAGGGCGCTGAGCAGCTTGTCGGCGACGATGGCGGCGTGCTCGCGTTTTTCAATCAGCGGCATGGCGACGGCAAAGCGGTCCCCTTCGATGCGCGCCAAAATGTCGTCGGGGCGGATCAGTTGCCGAAAGCGCCGTCCAATCTCAGATATCAAGTCGCTCGCAACGTCGTCGCCGAGCGTGTCGCCAATGGCGCCGATGCGGCCAATTTCTACGACCATCAGCGCGCCGTGCTGGCCGATGCGGTGCGCCTCGACCAGCACCTGGCGCAGCAAGGTGCCAAGCAAGGCGCGGTTCGGCAGCCCGGTCACGCTGTCGTAGTTGGCCATGCGCTGCATGCGCGCCTCGGCGTCTTTGTGCACGCTGATGTCGGAAAACAGCGAAAACGTATGCGTGATCACGCCTTGCGCACTTCTCACCACGCTGATGGTGACCGACTGCGGGAACAGTTCGCCGTTCTTGCGCCTGCCGATGATTTCGCCACGCCAGGCGCCTTCGCCGGCCATCGCGGCGCGCACCTTGGCGCGAAACTCGGCGTCGTGCACGCCCGAGCGCAGCAGGTCGGGCGTCTGGCCGATGGCTTCAAGCGGCGAATAGCCGGTGATGCGCGTAAACGAACTGTTGATCGAGACGATGCGCTCACTGGCGTCGGTAATGAGCACGCCCTGGTCGCTGTCTTCGATGATGCGCGCGTGCAGGCGGGTCTTTTCGGCCGCGTTCAAGTGCTCCACCGCGTTCGACAGGTGCACCAGCCTGCCCGCCGGCTGCAGGGCGTCGTCGTGGAGCATCGACACGGCCAGCCGTACCCAGATCAGAAACCCGCTTTTGGTGCGGCGCTGCGCTTCGATCAGCCCTGCGCCGCCTTCCAAAAACAGTTCGCGTACGGTCTCGCCGCGGTCGGCGTCGCCGTACAGGAACAGCACGTGCTGGCCGATCGCTTCCTGGCGGGTGTAGCCGAACATCGCTTCGGCGCCCTTGCTCCAGCCGGTCAGGTAGCCGGCCGCGTCGAGCATGATGACCGGATCAAGGGCCTCGTCAACACGTTGCGCGTGCTGCTCCGTGTTCGCTTGCAAGAGCGCCGCTTCCAGCTGCGCCAGGGTGTGTGCCGAGGTGTGTGCCAACTCCGCGCCGTCGAGAGCGCGGGCCGCGCGCACCAGGAGCAGACAGCGCTCCAGCGCCGTTTCAGGCATCGAAGCCGGCCTGGGCGCCGTCTAGCAGCCTGTCGGACTTAATGGAGGCGGCCGAAAAATCCACCTGACCGGTCCATATTTTACCGCTTTTTTGGTCAATAGAACCACTATTGACCTTCAAAATCGTCGAAATCTGTCCTCGGCCAGCTGAATTTCCGGCTCGCCTCGTTAAGTCCGACAAGCTGCTAGCGCGCCAAGCATCCAGAGGTTGGCGTCGGTCGCCGCCGCGTTAAATTCGGCCACGCCCAGCCCCAATGCGGCGAGCTGGCCGGCGACGGCGGCATCGTCGCCCTCTTCAAACGCTTCGGACAGGCGCAGCATCAGGCCAAGCTCGCCCTTGTACTCGAGCAGCGCCTGGTGCACCGTGTCGCTCATCGACAGCGGCGCAAGCACCTCGGTCAGCGGCATGCCGAACAGGACGCCGAGCAGCGAAAACATGCCGATGATGAAAGCCTGGTCCTGGGTATGCTTGTCCAGGCCGCGCGCCTTGGCCAGTTGTTCGAGCAACCGCGCGCGCACTGCCACGCGCGCAAGCAGCATCCCGGAGCGAACATCGCCCTGGCGCGCCGCAAACAGCATCAGGTTGACCCAGCGCCGCAATTGCTGGCGCCCCAGGATCAGGATGGCCTGCGAAAAACTGGTGATGCGCCGCCCGGTGCCCATGCCGAGCGAATTGACCAGCCTTAGCAAGTGGTAGGACAGCGTGGGATCTTTGCGCAGCAGCGCTTCGATATCGTGGGTGTGGGCGTCGGCGGCGACCAGCTGCGCCAGTTGCAGCGACAAGGCGCGCGAGGCGGCCTGGGCGCCGGTGGCCTTGGGCGGCGCCGCCATGTACCAGTCGCCTTCAATGAGCAGCGTGCCTTGCGGGATGGCTTCCTGCAGCAGGCGCTTGTCCTCGCGCAGCAGCGTGCCGAGCACCAGCTGGTGCCAACCGGCGGCGCTGAGCGCCTCGGCCAGCGGAACGGCCAGCGCCGTGCGGTAGTAGCACGGCATCCCGCCGCCAAGGGCGACAAAATCGGCGCTGTCGAACAGCGCCAGCACGTCAGCCGCGTTGCCCGGGCCGATATCCATCAACAGCGCGGCGGGCGCGCCGCTCTGGTTTGCCAATACGCGGAAAAACACCAACGGAGCCGAGGAAGTTGTCATTTTTTGTCGCAATGGTTCCCAATTATTCCTATAGTACATCTAAATGTTTGCCAGCCACCGACGATTGCAATCCCGACAATTGCGCCCCCGAACCGCTACTATTTGTCATGTTCGATTTTTTCGATCATAGCTGATGAGATTCTCCGTTTTTCAATTGTGTGCAGTGCTTCTATACTGGCTACATCAGTCAGGCAAACACATCGAAATTATTGCATCTCAACTTTACCGGAGCACATCATGCTGGAAGTCAGAAAAAGCGCAGAACGCGGCAATGCAAACCACGGCTGGCTGCAGTCGCAGCATACGTTTTCATTCGGCGACTACCACGATCCGCAACACGTCGGTTTCGGCCCGCTATTGGTCATCAACGAAGACCAGGTGGCGCCGGGCCAGGGTTTTGGCACGCACGGCCACCGCGACATGGAAATCATTTCCTACGTGCTGGAGGGCGCGCTGGAACACAAAGACAGCCTGGGCACCGGTTCCGTGCTCCATTACGGCGACGTGCAGCGCATGAGCGCAGGCTCGGGCGTACGCCACAGCGAATTTAACGGCTCGCAAAGCGAACCGGTGCATTTTTTGCAGATCTGGATCAAGCCGCACGTGACCGGCATTGCGCCCAGTTACGAGGAAAAGCATTTTGCGCCCCACTCCAAGCAAGGACAGCTGCGCCTGGTGGCCTCGAGCGACGGGCGCGACGGTTCGGTGCTGATCCACCAGGATGCGGCCCTGTACGCGGCAATCCTGAACGGGGCCGACAGCGCCGAACACGCGCTCACGGCAGGGCGCACCGGCTACGTGCACGTGGTGCGTGGGCGCATCAACGTCAACGGCACCACGCTGGAAGGGGGCGACGCGCTCAAGATCAGTGGCGAAAGCGCCATTCGCCTTAGCCAGGCCGAGGCGGCCGAAGTGCTGGTATTCGACCTGCCCTACTGATCAGACAGGCAGCTTTAGAGCCCGGCCCCCAACGGGAGGCCGGGTTTTCCGCTACACTTGGGGCTACAGCAATAGATTTGAGAACAGCACCATGCCGTCCGTCCCGCACCAAGATTTGTTGGATTACACCACCTCGTGCCTGCTCCCCACCCCGTGGGCGCAGTTCACGCTGCATGCGTTTGTGGAGCATGCCACCGGCAAGGAACACCTGGCCATGACGCTGGGCGAGATCGGCAATGGCGAACCGGTGCTGGCGCGCGTGCACTCCGAATGCCTGACCGGCGACGTACTCTTTTCACAACGTTGCGACTGCGGCGCCCAACTCGAGGGCGCCCTCAAGCGCATTGCCGACGAAGGCCGCGGCATCTTGCTGTACCTGCGCCAGGAAGGCCGCGGCATCGGGCTGGTGAACAAGATTCGCGCTTACCGCCTGCAGGAAGCCGGCGCCGACACGGTCGAAGCCAACGTCGCGCTCGGCTTTCATGCGGACGCACGCAATTACGAATTGTGCCAGCCCATGTTCGCCCAATTCGGCATCCGTTCGCTGCGCCTGATGACCAACAATCCCCGCAAGATCGAAGCGATGGAAAAACTGGGCGTGCGCGTGACCGAGCGCGTGCCGCTGCTGGTGAACCGCAATGCCTTCAACACGGGCTACCTTGACACCAAGGCCGCCAAGCTCGGCCACATGATGACGCCGCTGGCCGAGGCCGTCGCACAGGACGGCGAACTCTGATTGGTGCGGATACGGTAAGCTGGCGGCAAGACGAAGAATCATTTTGCCAAGGATTGCATGAAATTAATTCCGATTGCCGTGCTGATGTCGTGCCTGGCCGCCCATGGCGCGCACGCGGCGCAAAGCGCGCCCCCGGCTAAAGCCCCCGCCCCGATCAAACTTCCCGCGCCAGTGGCGCCGCCTGCCGCTGCCATCGCCGTACCGCCCACCGCAGCCGTGCCGCCTGCCACCGGTGCGGCGACCAGCGCCGCGATTGACGATGCCGCCCCGCTGCCGCCACCCTCGTCGGCTGCGCAAAAGCTGTATTCGGCCGCCAAGGGCGACCTTTTGCAAATCCGCATGCTGCTCAAGAACGGGCGCAGCCAGTCTTCCGTGGGCTCGGGCTTCATGGTCGGCACCAGCAACCTGGTGCTGACCAACTACCACGTGGTGTCGCAAATGGCGATCGACCCGGACGTATATGTGGGCGAATTTGTCGACACCGACGGCAAGAGCGGCCCGGTGCAACTGCTGGCCGTGGACGTGCTGCATGACCTGGCCGTGGTGCGCATCAACCGCGCCGGCACCGGCTTTTTCGAGGTGCCCGACAAGCCCGTCAAGCTGACGCAAGGCCAGTATCTGTACTCGCTGGGCAATCCGCTAGACCTGGGCTTTGCGATCTCCGAAGGCTCGTACAACGGCATCATCTCGCGCAGCTTTTACGACCAGCTGATGTTTACCGGCCCGATCAACTCGGGCATGAGCGGCGGCCCGAGCGTGACGGTGGACGGGGTGGTGGCCGGCGTGAACGTGTCGAAGCGGCGCGACGGGGAGCTGGTCAGCTTCCTGGTGCCGATCCGCTTTGCCCAGGAACTGCTGAAAAAGGTGGCCGCGCAGCCGGCCCCGCCCAAAGACTTCAATCCGCTGATCGGCCAGCAGTTGCTGGCGCATCAGCGCGCGATGATCGACCGCCTGCTCGACGCCCCGCTCGACCTGAAGATGATGGGACCGTACGTGGTGCCGGTGCGCGAGTCCGAGCAGGTGCGCTGCTGGGGGCGCTCGAATGTCAAGGCCGAAGCGACCTTCAATGCTGACACCATCGCCTGCGCGATGGAGTCGGCCATTTTCGTGTCGGAGTCGCAGCAGACCGGGCATGTCTCGATGACGCACCAGTACGTGCGTTCCACCAGCCTGGATGAATTGCGTTTTGCTGCGCTGGCCAGCACGCTGTTCAAGGCGGAAAATCTGGGCAACAACAAGGATGCGCGCCTGACCGGCCCGATGTGCACCGAAAGCTTCGTCAAGACCAAGACGCTGCCGCTGCGGGTGGTCAGTTGCGTGCGCGCGTATCGCAAGTTCGCGGGCCTGTACAACTTTACGTTGCTCACGGCCAGCACCGACGACGGCAGGGCCAATTTGCAAAGCCGGCTCGACGTCTCGGGCGTTTCGTACGAAAACGGTTTGCGCACCACGCGCGCGTTTCTCGATGCGCTGGGCCGCAGGGGCGCCAAATGAGCGCGCCCTACTTCATCGAAACGCTGGCGCGCAATGGCGACGTGCTGCACCGGCATCAGGTCAATACGCTGCCGATCCGGCTCGGACGCGGCTACGACAACGATTTTATTCTCGACGACGCCTTTGCCGCGCCGCGCCACGCCGTGATTGAAGCTGACGCCGACGGCGCCATCGTGCTGCGCGACCTGGGCAGCAAGAACGGCGTGATCCATCGGGGCAAGCGCCATGCGACGCTGGCGCTGACGGGCAACACCGTGGTGCGGATCGGCCACACCACGCTGCGCGTGCGCGCCGCCGATTTTGCCGTGGCGCCTGAAATGCTGGACCGCACGCGCCACGGCTGGGAAGGCGTGCTGCCGGGGCTGGTGGGCATGCTGATGATCGGCGCGGTGGCGCTGTTCATGGTGTGGATCAACGACACACAGGCGTTCCAGCTGGTGCGCTATATCCAGGCGCTGGCGTACGGCATTGGCGCGGGGCTGGTCTGGAGCGGCGCGTGGGCGTTCGCCAACCGCCTGTTCGGGCGCCACGCGCGGCTGGGGCGGCATTTGTTCATCTTTGGCTGCGGCGTGACGGCGCTGACCGCCTACAAGATCATTTCGAGCGCGACGGCGTATGCGTTTTCGCTCGAAGGGCTGACCCGTTACAGCTCGCACGCGGCGATCGCGATCGCCGCCGGCGTGGTGTTCTATCACCTGGGGACGGTCAAGCCGCATAACACGCGCCGCTTTGCGCTCGCGTGCGTGGTGCTCGCGCTGCTGGGGTCCGGTCTGAAACTGCTCAGTAACGAGCAGCGCACCGGCAGCCTGGCCGATGATCCGTATATGTCGGTGGTGCTGCAACCATCGATGCGCGTGAGTCCCGATCACAGCGTCGACGAATTCATGGGCGACGTGACTGCGCTCAAGAAGAAGCTCGATGAGGAGCGGACCAAGAAGGTAAAAGATGATGAGAGCGGCGACGAGTAGCAGGATCAATTGAGACATAGCTTGCTTGCCGGAAGAGCGCAAACGCAGGTAGCGCACCGGCGCGGGCAGACCCGTCAATGACAGGGAAACCGTCATGGACCTTTCACGCAGGCGGTAAATAATGAAAGCTTCTGCTTCCGAACTCATGCGATTGCTTCCTGGCAAAGCCAGCGAACGTTGGCCTTCCGGCGCCCCGTTCATCGCAGCCATGGCGCACGGTTCAATGTCCGTCGAACTGTATGCGCCCATCGGCAGCGATCAGCAGTCGCCGCACGAACAGGACGAACTCTACTTTATCCAGCAGGGCAGCGGGACAATTGCCATTGGAGAATCGCAGTACGGCTTCGCGCCCGGGGACTGCTTTTTCGTCGGTGCCGGCGTGGAGCACCGCTTTACGGCGTTCACGCCGGACTTTTCGACGTGGGTTGTATTTTGGGGGCCGAAGGGTGGCGAGTCTGCTGCCGCCCTTCCAGAGTCCACCGATGGTTCCCGATGAATAGCGGCCTCGCCTGTCTTGTGCCTGCCAAAGTCGGTGAAAGACGATCAGGGCGCAGACGCGTGTAAGAGATGGCGGCGCCGCGACCACAAGCTTGTCAGAACGGCAGCTCATACATTACCATTCGTCAATATCGCATTGGCATCCCGACTTTCCGTAGCAAGGCAAGCGCGGCAGGCTATATTTTTCGCGACTCACTGACTACTGAAGGTTTGCAATGAAGAAGATCCTGTTCGCAACGCTGGTTGCCGCTGCGACGGCAGCGCCTGCCGTCCACGCCGATCCATCCGCCTATGTCGGCCTGGCAGTCGGCGCCGGCAGCGGCAAGGTGACCATCAGGGACGGCTTGACGTCGCTTGACAGCAACAACAATCCGTTGCCCTTGAACGGTTATGTCGGCTACGCCTTCCACCCCAACTTTGCGGTCGAGGGCGGCATCACGTTTTTTGGCGAGTACACCTTTAACGGCGAGCCAACGGCGCTGTTTGGCATTTTTCACGCGGCCATCAAAGGCAGCATGAACTTGAACGATAAATGGCTGCTGACCGGCAAGGTCGGCGTGGCGCGGCAGCGCATGGTGGTTGACGTGCCGGGCAGCACCAGCTTTACGTTTGAATCGACCACGCCCTTGCTGGGCGTAGGGACGGAATATCGCTTCTCGGAGCGCTTTTCGGCAACGCTGGAATTGAACGACTATGGCACCAGCAACAAGCGCGAAGCGCGGATGCAAGTGCGCAACCTGGAAGCTGGCATCAAGTATCGCTTTTAGGCTGCCGGGCATTTCAACGATGCGCTGCGTGCAAGCGGAGGGGAAACGTCAGCGATGTCGTGTTCGCCCCCATCCGCCGTGTTCGATCAGGCCAACCGCGCTGTAGCTTAACGCTGCGGGCTCATGGTCGTGGTCAAGCGATGTTCTTCCGGTTTGCGGCGCAAGCCGAGCAGACCGGCGAGGCCGAGCAGGCCGATCCAGCCGAAATCACGATGCTTTTCTTCAACGCGCTCGGTCGTCGTGGTGGTCGGTGTCGCGGTCGAAGTGGCTGCCATATTGTTGGCCGTGGTCTCGGCAGGCGCCGTGTTCTGCGCCATGGCGGGAAGGGCGCATGCCGCGCTGAGGGCAACAGCGGCGAGGACTTGGCTAACGGTTTGAACTGGTTTCATCATGGCTCCTTGCAGGTTGTGGGGAAGTTATCGAGGGGCTCTTCGGGCAATCGAAGAAAACAAATCTTATGGCAGGCTCATGCGCTGCAAGGTAGGGCAAGGTATTGCGCCCATGTGGGAATTTGCCGACCAAATTATCGGCTGGAAATTGCGTGGGCGGCAGTGGCAGCCTGGCTCTGGCAACAGGTTCTGGCAGCAGATCGCAGCGGTACCGCTGGAAGCGGCTTCACCTTATAATCGGCAACCTTTACGATAGGCGCCCATGTCCATCCACCGAGGCAAACGCTTCTTCGCACTGGCCCTTCTGCTGTTCTGGGCAATGATGGTCGCGGTCGCGGTCCAGGATTACGCGCGCGACGAAGGCCACGCCTACTGGCAGCCGGTGCTGTGGGAAAGCTCGTCTTTTTTTGCCGGTACCTGCCTGCTCCTGATTCAGTATTACTTCACGCGCAGCCGCGATGACCTGATTAACCAGCCGGCGCGCTGGTTCAGCTTGCAGGCCATGTGGCTGCCGCTGTACTGGACTGCATTCGTCCCGATCGCCTTCGGCATCCGCCACGCCGTCTACGCCATGGCCGGCCAGCGCTACGAACATGAACCCTGGGGCGAGACCTTCGTCTACGAGTCGGCCAAGCTCACCGTTTTCATCATCCTGATCTACCTGGTGCGCTTCGGCGTCCTGTCGTACTTGCAGCTGCTCGAAGAAAAGCTACGCGTCGAAAAGGCCAATGCGCTGCTACGCCAGGCCCAGCTTCAGCGCCTGGCCCAGCAGATGCAGCCGCACTTCCTGTTCAACGCGCTCAACACCATTTCGTCGCTGATGCATACCGACGTCGACCGGGCCGACGCGACGTTGATCCAGCTCGCCGACGTGCTGCGCACCACGCTTGACGTGAGCGACCTGCACGAGGCGCCTTTGGCGACCGAACTGCGCCTGGCGCAAGGTTACGCGCGCGTGATGCAGGAGCGCTATGCCGAGCGCGTGGCAATCGCCTGGCGCATCGAAGACGACACGCTCGCGTGCGTGCTGCCGGTCATGAGCATCCAGCCACTGCTGGAGAACATCTTCAAGCACACGGTGGAGCGGCGCCGCCAGCTGACCCACATTACCATCTCGGCCACTTGCACCGACGGCGTTCTGCTGGTGCGCCTGGACGACGACACGGGCGTGCTGACCCACGCTCCCGCCTCAAGCGGCATTGGCCTGTCCAACTTGCGCGAGCGCCTCTCGGTGCTGTACGGCGAGCGCGCCACGCTGGCGCTGACGCAGCTGGCGCCGGCAGGCGTGCGCGCCGAGATGCGGCTGCCATGCGGATCCTGATCGTCGACGACGAGCGCCCCGCGCGCGACAAGCTGCGCCGGCTGCTGGCGCAGGAAGCCGACGTCACGGCGCTGGCCGAAGCGCGCGACGGCGTCGAGGCGCTCGAGGAGGTCGCGGCCTTCAAGCCGGACGTGGCTTTCCTCGATATCCAGATGCCGGAAATCAGCGGGATCGAGCTGGCCGCCTCGCTGCCGGCGCCCGCGCCGCTGATCGTGTTCGCCACCGCCTTCGACCAGTACGCCATCAAGGCGTTCGACGCCAACGCCATCGACTATCTGCTCAAGCCCTACGACCAGGCCAGGCTGCAGCGCGCGCTCGAACGGGTGCGCCTGCGCCTGCGCGCGCCGCACAGCGTGCCGGCCTTTGACAGCGGCCACGCGGTGCGCCAGCTGCTCATTAGCGAGCGCGGCGTCACCCGCGTGATCAAGGTCGACCAGCTGCAATGGCTGGAGACGGCCGACAATTATGTCGTGCTGCACACGGGGGCCGAGACGCCGCTGATGCGCCAGACGCTGGCCGGCCTGCTGGACAAACTCGGTCCGGGTTTTGTGCGCTGCCACCGGCGCGCGGCCGTGCAGCTGAACTGGATCGAGCGCGTCATTGCGCTGGACAAGGGCGATTGCGAACTGGTGCTGCGGGGCGGCGCGCGCGTGCCGTGCAGCCGCCAATACCGCGCCGGCGTCATCGAAAAACTTTCGTAGTCCGTCCGAGTAATCGACAGGGGCCAGAGCATCCGTTTCGCCCCACCGGCATCCCGGCTCGCCACATGTCGCTGGCCGGGCGCGCGCCGGCCTCTTACGCTGTAGCTGTCATCCACATCTTCAGCGAAGTCTTTTCATGAATCCGAACAGCCGCTTGTATTTCCTTGACTGGGTACGCATTCTCGCCTTCCTGGTCTTGATTCTGTACCACGTGGGCATGTACTACGTGACCTGGGACTGGCACGTCAAGAGCGCTTTCGCCAGCGACGTGGCCGAGCCGTTCATGATGCTGTCCTCGCCATGGCGTCTTGGCCTGCTGTTTCTGATCTCGGGCGTGGCGGCCAGCTTCATGCTGGCCAAGGTTGGCGCGGCGCGCTTCATGCGCCAGCGCAGCGTGCGCCTGCTGGTGCCGCTGGTGTTCGGCATGTTCGTGATCGTGCCGCCGCAGGCGTATTTTGAACTGGTGGAAAAGGTCGCCTACAACGCCAGCTATAGCCAATTCATGCACCTGTACATGACGACCAATGGCGACTTTTGCCGCAGCACCGAATGCCTTCGCCTGCCGACCTGGAACCATCTGTGGTTCGTCGCCTACCTGTGGGTCTATACACTGGTGCTGGGCGCGATCGTGCTGGCGCTCGGACCGCGTTTTGACGCTGTCGCGCGCAAGGTCGTCGCCGCGCTGGCCGGCTGGAAGCTGATCGTGTTGCCGGTGGCGGTGCTGGGCATGGCGCGCATCGCATTGCTGTCGCGGTTTCCCGCTACCCACGACCTGACGGGGGACTGGTACAACCATGCGACTTATCTGCCGTTGTTTATCCTGGGCGCCATGCTGGGCCGCTCTGGCGCAGCGTGGCAGCGCTTTGACGATGCACGCTGGATTGCGCTGGGGCTAGCTTGTGCCAGCTGGGCCGCGTTGATCGTGTTCTACTCGCTGCCCGACAATCCCGCGCTGCACGCGGCCATTGAGACCTGGCGCATGGCGATGCGCGTGGTCTACATGCTGTGCGCGTGGAGCGCGATCATGGCCGCATGCGGGTTTGCCCAACGTCACCTGAACCGGGATAATGCAAGCCGCGTTTATTTGACCGAGGCCGTATTCCCGGTCTACATCCTGCACCAGACGCTGATCGTCTCGATCGCGCACCTGATCAAACCGGCCAAGGTAGCGCCGGGGCCGGAAGCCCTGATCTTGATTGTCTTGACGATCACGATCAGCTTCGGCGTCTTTGAGCTGGTGCGGCGAGTGGGATGGTTGCGGCCGTTTTTCGGGCTGGGACGGCCCGTCGCGGCACCTGAATTGGTCGCGGTCGGCGCGAAGGGCTGGCAACGGCAGTTTTCTTGAGCAAGCCGCTTTTCTTGAGCAAATGACGCTTCTTGAGCAAACAACGCTCTTGAGCAAACGATGAAAAGCCCGCCACAGCGAACCGTTGGCGGGCCTGGAACTCAGGCGGCAAGCACCTGAGCTACGGGAATGCTACAGAGGAAATTACGACGGCTTGCCAGTTGCGCCGCTCTTGCCGCTGGTCGAAGCGCTGCTGCCGATGTTTGCGCCGCTGCCATGCAAGCCGCTGCCGCTCAGATCGCTCTGGCTGCCGCCGGTCGAGCTGCCCTGGCTACTGGCGCCTTGCGAACCAGATTGCGAACCACCTTGCGAGCTGCCGCTCTGGCCGCTCTGCATACTGGCGCCGCCACGGATATCACCATTGCCGCGCTGCGAACCGTTTTGTGCAAACGGGTCACTGAATTTGCGCATGGTTTCTTGCTGGTTGCGCATATTGCGTTCGGTTTCCTCGGTTGCGACACGCTGCACTTCATCGGCCAGCGCACGTGCGGTGCGGCTGGTTTCCTGAACGTGCTGCTCGGTGACGCGAGCGAGCTGGACTTGCGCATCGGCTGCAACGCGCGAGATGTGCTGCTGGTACGCGCGCAGCTTGTCGGTTGCTGGCTGGGCGCGCGATGCTGCTGCGCTGATGACGTCGGTCTGGCGGTCAGCCGTCAGCATTTGCTGCCCGGTCTGGGTGGCTTCTTCCAGCATGGTCTGGGTCAGCTGGATATTCAGGTCGCACAGTTGCTGGAACGACTGGAACAGCGACTTGGACATGTCGTTGATGAACGACATTTGTGCATCGAGATGCGAACGCACAGCAGGAGTAACGGATTGTGAGAATGGATACATGTGCACCTCTATGTGAAAAATTCATGGAAAAGGAATGCGGCTCCGAGACAACTGGGCTGGTTGCCAATATGTTGTCTCGCCGCTGCAAGAAGTGGTGAACACCTGACTGTCGTTGATTTCTGCGAACCCGACAGCACGTCTTCAGCACAAGTAGCAAGGCTAGGTTAGTGAGCGTCCGCGCCTTTGATCTGGATCAATCGTGTTTAAGTCGTCAACACGACTTTTCCCATCTTGGCACGCTTATGTTGCAGCGCAATAAAATGAGGCGGTGTTTTTTCCCGGAGGACTCAGAATGCTTGCCTCTGTGGACGATGGTGCAATGCAACAAAAAATGCTGTAGGTCAAGTGCTTTCGAGCGATTTAGACACCACGGAAAGTTCCATGGCGGTCCGCCGGCGGACCTTTCAATTCGACCGTATTACCTTCAGGATCGTGCAGATAGAGGGAAGGGCCCTGCCCTTCGGCGCCGTAGCGCGTCTCCACGGGGCCGGCCGCAACGCCATGGTGGGCGAGGTGGGCGTGGATGGCGACCGCATCGAAAGCTTCCACGCGAAAACAAAAATGATCGACGTTACGCCCTTGCGCACCTGGGGCAGCACCGCCAATGCTGCCAAGCTTGCCACCCACGGGCACCAAGTCGACCAAGGAAGTGCCGGCACGCAACTGAACCAGGCCGACAGCGTCGTCGCGCCGCTCAAGGATGCAGCCCAGCACCGAACAATAAAAGTGCATCATCGCGTCCAGATTGATGACACGCAGCACGATATGGTCGATGTGGCGGAGCTTGAACACGGCAGTAGGCCCACTTGCGCAAAATATCATCATAGCGTGATTGCCACATTTCGACAGTTGGGCGCTGAAAAAACGCATCCTGTCGCTTGGCGCAAGATTGAGCCAAGGCACGCCGCTAATATTGACTAATTAAAACAGATCCAAGGTAAATCATGATTTCCCACGTCATCCAGATGAGCGGGGTGTGCAAGGCCTTCGGCAAGCACCAAGTGATTGACGGACTCAGCCTGGCGGTGCCCGAGCACAGCATTTTTGCTTTCCTGGGCAACAACGGTGAAGGCAAGTCGACGGTGATTCGGATGATCACCGGCCTGTTGCGGGCCGACCGCGGCGACATCGACGTGCTGGGCATGGACGTGCGCACAGAGCGCCGCGCCATCCTGAGCCAGATCGGCGCCATTGTCGACGCGCCCAGCCTGTACCCCAACTTGAATGCCGACGAATTCCTGCGCATTGGCTGCATCATCAAGGACTTGGCGCCAACCGAGGTGGGGCGGGTGCTGGAACTGGTCAAGCTCGAGAAAACCCGCGGGCGCTTGATCGGCAAGTTCTCGTTGGGAATGAAGCAGCGCCTGGCGATCGCCCACGCCCTGCTGGGCTCGCCTCGCCTGCTGATCATGGACGAGCCGACCAACGGCCTCGATCCCGAAGGCACGCTCGACATTCGCACCTTGCTCAAGTCGCTGCCGGCCGTCAACGGTACCAGCATTTTTATCTCCAGCCACAACTTGGCGGAAATCGAAAAGACGGCCACCCATGTGGCGCTGCTCAAGGGCGGCAGCGTGCGTTTCCAGGCGCCAATCGACGACTTGCTGGCGCAGCAGACGGGCGCGCTGGCGATCGACGTGGGCGACATTGCGCGCGCGCACCAGTTGCTCTCCGGCGCCGCCTACCAGGTCGAACGCACCGAAGGCGGGCAGTTGCGGGTGTCAGGCGTGGAGCGGCACCATGCCGACCGCGTGCACGCGCTGCTGGTGCATGCGGGGATACGGCTGTACCAGTCGGTGTATCACACGCCGTCGCTTGAACAATGGTTTTTGGGGGAGCACCATGTTTCGTAAGCTCGTTGCGGTAGAACTGCTCAAGATCCGGCGCTCGCTGGCGCTATTGATGATGTTCGTCATCCCGCTGGTGGTGGTGCTGCTGAACTTCGCCATGCTCGTCAAGCGCCACGACATCGCGCAGATCGATGCCAGGCAGTGGTTCTTTTACTGGACCGGCATTACGGGTTCGTGGTCGTACTTCATGATGCCGCTGTATATGGCCTTGATCACCGGTTTGCTCAACGGCCAGGAACACAAGAACCAGACCTGGCGCCTGATGCTCACGTTGCCGTTGTTGCAGTTGCAGCTGTTTGTCGTCAAGGGCATCCTGGCCTGGTTGTTCGTGGTGGGTTCGACGCTGGTGCTACTGGGCGCCACGCTGCTCACGGTCGGCGGCCTGCTGCTGGCGGGGGCGCCCATGGACGGCGCCTTGTCGATCGAGCTGCTGACCATCTTGGGCAAGGTGGCGCTGACCTGCATCCCGGTACTGGTGTTCCAGCACGCGATCAGCTGGCGTTTCCAGAACCTGGTGTTGCCGCTGGCGGTAGGCGTGGTCGCCACCATGGGGGCGCAGCAGATCGGCAGCTCCACTTACTGGGTCTGGTATCCATGGTCGTATCCGATCATGGCGATGCTGGGTAGCGATCCGGCCAAGCAGCAGCACGCGATGATGCTCGCCGCAGTGGTCGGCGCGGCGCTGCTGGCCGTCTCGGCCATTCTGCTGGGGCGGCGCGAAGTGGAGAATTGACGGGAAGCGAACTAGTCCGCGTGGCGTTCGACCCAGGTGGCAAAGGCGTCGATGAACTTTTGCAAAAAGGGGCGCGTATGTTCGTCGGTCAGCTCGTCGCCGGTGAACAGTTTGTCGGCCTTGGCAAGGTAAGCTTCGGGCTGCTGCATGGCTGGCATGTTCAAGAACACCAGGCACTGGCGCAAGTGGTGGTTGGCGCCAAAGCCGCCGGAGGCGCCCGGCGACGCGCTCACTACCGCGCATGGTTTGCCTTCCCACGCGCTCTGGCCATAGGGGCGCGAGCCGACATCGATCGCGTTTTTCAGTACCCCGGGCATGGAGCGGTTGTATTCCGGGGTGCAGAACAGGACGCCGTCGAACTGGCGAATCTTGTCGCGAAATTCCACGTAGGTGGCCGGGGGCGCAGCGTCATCGTCCTGGTTGTAGAGCGCGAGCTGGCCGATCTCGACGATCTCCATGTCCAGCTGGGGCGGCGCGAGCAGCATCAACGTCTTGGCAACCTTGCGGTTGAACGACTCCGTGCGCAAGCTGCCCACAATCACAGCGATTTTTCTCGTAGCCATAGCGTTCCTCTCAGATATTAGTCGGTGTATCGCAGCGTATCGCCCCAAATAGTAGCATTTTCACACCACAGCGCCGTTCCGCTGGAACACCCTACCCGCCTGCTATATTCGGCCGCGCCGGAATTCACCCAGGAATTTTTTGGCCTGGGCAGGCGTCAGCACGAGCACCGGATCGGCGTGATACACGTACAGGAACGGCGTGCCGCCCAGCCGGTCGGTCAGCTTGGCCGACACCAGGAAACGCGTGCCCGCCGGGTACACGCTGGCGTCGACCAGGCGGCGCGAACACTGCACGGCCAGGCTGGGCGCGAACGCTTGCCCCGCCATCGGGCGAATCCGCAGCAGGCCGCTGCGCCGGTCGATGAACGATTCAACCGCCACGTCGCGGTAGGCGTAAAGATCGCGCGCCATGTCACGCCTTGGCCGCGAGCGCCGGTCCGCGCGCCACGTGCGCCTCGCGGATCGGCAGGTTGATCAGCGCGGCAGCCAGCGCGAGCACGATGTCGGCGTACCACATCCAGGTGTAGTCGCCGTAGGTGACGAACGACAGGCCGCCCAGCCACGCGCCGAAAAACGCGCCGGTCTGGTGTGACAGCAGCGTCAGGCCAAACAGCGTGGAGAGGTAGCGTACGCCGAACAGCTTGCCCACCAGCCCGGCGGTCGGCGGCACCGTGGCAAGCCAGGTAAAGCCAAGCGCGCCGGCGAACACGTAAAACGTCATCGGCGTCTTGGGCGCGAGCAGGTACGCGCCGATGATCAGCGCGCGGCTCGCATACAGCAATGCCAGCAGGGTCTTCATGCGGTAGCGCGACGACAAGGCGCCCATCGACAGGCTGCCCGCGATATTGAATAGCCCGATCAGCGCCAGCGCCATGGCCGACACGCTCGGCGACAAATTGCACAGCGCGACTTCGCCCGGCAGGTGCGTGACCAGAAAGGCGATATGAAAGCCGCAGGTAAAAAAGCCGGCGTGCAGGAACAGGTAGCTGGGGTCCTTGAGCGCGATTTTTATTTGCGCGCCAAGGCCGATGCCGGGTGCTTCGACCGGCTTGAGCGAGGCCGCAGGACCGGCCTTGGCCAGCCCCGCCGACTTGCGCAGCGGCCAGGCCAGCGGAATGGTCAGCAGCGTGGCCGCCGCCATGGTCAGCATGGCCATGACCCAGCCCGCCCCGCCGATGATGGCTTGCATCAGCGGCGCGAACACGAACTGCCCGAACGAGCCGCCGGCGTTGATGAAGCCCGATGCAAAGGCGCGCCGCTCGGCCGGCAGGCGCTGCGCGGTGGCCCCGATCAGGATCGAAAACGAGCCGGCGCCCGCCCCCGCCGCGCTCAGGATGCCCATGCACAGGATCAGCCCCCACTGCGAGCTGACGAAGGGCGTGAGCGCCGTGCCGATGGCCAGCATGAAGGCGCCCAGGATGATGACCTTGGCCGAACCCCACTTGTCGGCCACGGCGCCGAACACGGGCTGCACGGCACCCCAGACAAACTGCCCGATCGCCATCGCAAAGCTGATCCTGGCAATCCCAAGCCCGGTCGAGGTGTTAATCGGGGACATGAACAAACCCGTGGTCAGGCGCGCGCCCATGGTGATCATCAGGATCGCGGCGGCGGCCAGGATCAGCATCCAGGCCGCGCGCGGCGTCATGTCATTGTGCGTGTTCATGGCTTGCATCCTCGAGCAAAGGGGTCAGTTGGATCATGGTGGTTTCCAGTTGCTGGTGCAGCGCGCGTACGGCGTCGCGCCCCATCCGCGTTTCAAATTCGGTTTGCGCGCGGCGCCAGGCGATGTAGGCGCGCTTGAGCATCTGGCGCCCGGAGCCGGTGATGGTGACGATGCGCTGGCGGCTGTCGGCCCCGCTCTTGAGCTCGACCCAGCCCGCGTCCAGCAGCGGCCTGAGATTGCGCGTAAGCGTGGTGCGATCAAGCCCGAGGATGTCGGCAAGTTCGGCCACCGGCAGAGCGGCGCGCGCGGCGTTTACCAGCAGGCTGTATTGGGTAGTCTTCAGACCGACCGTGGCCATGTGCTGGTCATACAGGCGCGACATGGCGCGCGTGAGTTTACGCAGTTTGAAGCAGGTGCAGCCAAGCGGCTTTTCGATCAGGTCAGTCATGGATGTCTTCAGATAGGTGCAAGGACACGCAGTTGCAATCCATATAGGTGCAATTACACATGTTCGCTGAAATGGATTATAGTGCATCTACACGCTTTGTGTACTTTGCTGTTAACCCGATCAAAAAAAAGGACGCGCTTATGGAAAACACAGATAAACGCCAGCAATGGCTGGACGAGGCGGCGGCGACGCGCGCAGTGCTGGCCGCACCCGGCGTTGCGGCCCGCGACGAGCTGAAAAACCGCAGCGGCATCGAGTTCCTCGGCGCGATCGGCAACGGCACCCTGCCGCCCGCCCCCATTGCCGAACTGCTGGGCATCACGCCGATCTCGGTGGCGCCGGGCGTGACGGTATTTCAGGGCTCGCCCACGCTGGCGCACTACAATCCGAGCGGCGTGGTGCATGGCGGGTATGCCGCTTCCCTGCTCGACACGGCGGTCGGCTGCGCGATCCACACGCTGCTCCCGGCCGGCAAAGGCTATACGACGCTGGAACTGAAGGTGAACTATATCCGCGCGATGACCGACAAGACCGGCCCGGTGCGGGCGGAAGGAAAAGTGGTCAACCTCGGCGCCCAGGTAAGCATTGCCGAGGGTCGGATCACGGACGCGAACGGCAAGCTGTACGCGTTTGCGACGACCACGTGCCTGGTGTTCGATATCGCCTGAGCGCGTTCGCTAGCGCGTAGCGGCGCCCTTGAGTTCGTGCGCACTTTCAATGAACTGGTACTCGCGCTTTTTGTTGAGCGCGATGAGCAGCGTCCACCCTCCCCTGACCGCCTTGTTGTAAAACTCGGCCCGGTAGCAGGCAGCATAGCGCCCCTCGAAAAAACTCGCATGCTGGCGGCACTCGAGCGCGGGCGCCTGCGAAATCGAGGCCACGCCCAGGGGCGAGTTGCCGAAGTCGATCGCCGGTTTGCCATCCTTGCGCGCTTTCTGCTCGTCCTTCAAGAAGGCCAGGCCGGCAGTTTCCACGCGCGCCTTGATGGCGAACGCATTGGGCAGAGGGACGTTATCGGACAGGAAAAAGTAATCCTTGCCCGGATAGCTTTGCTTGCCGTAGTCGATCGCCGGGCACTTTTTGTCGGCCAGCGACTTGCCCACGCCAGTCCTCATCTTGCCGATCTGGACATCAGCCTTGTTGGCGTCCACGCCGAACTCGTACAACACGCACATCTCGGTGCCGCCGCTGTCGGGCGCGGTCAGCACTTGCGAACCCTCGGCCGGCGACGAACACTTTCTCAGTGTCGCCCCCAGCGGCAAGTTGACCTTGGATTTTTTGGCGGGGTCGGCGT
This sequence comes from Massilia sp. TSP1-1-2, assembly GCF_049896185.1. Lineage (NCBI taxonomy): Bacteria > Pseudomonadati > Pseudomonadota > Betaproteobacteria > Burkholderiales > Oxalobacteraceae > Massilia > Massilia sp. TSP1-1-2. Next base: position 186,488 of record NZ_JAFCTU010000005.1, on the reverse strand, counting down.
ACAGCGTCGTCATGTACGGCCTCATTTCGCATTCAAGCGGGGCGACATCGACGGGGGTGGCGGCTAGCATGGCAATTCCTCAGGTTGAATGGCGGCGGTCAGAAGCCGATATTGTTCATCGTTCGCGCCCGATTGTCAAAAGCGGCGAGGCGCGAAACGCCAGGTAGTCCTTGGCCGTTTGCTCGGGCGCTTCGGCCATCGGCAAGTGCCCGATGCCCTCCATGATGATGACGCGCGAATTGGGGAACAACTGGCGGAACGATTCTGCGCCGGCCGGGTTGAGGATCTGGTCTTCGGCGCCCCACACGATTAACGCCGGCGTGTCCATCGGCTTGAATGTTTGCTCAAGCAGGGGCGACTCGGCCATGTGTTTCATGATGCGCGTGTGCAGCTCCAAGTCGGCCACCGCGCGCCGGCCCAGCGTCTGGCGCACAAAGCCGGGCAGGAACGGCGCCTTGTGGGTCGTGGCGCGGATCGTTTCGTTGAAGTCGCTGACCTTCTCCACCAGCAGCGGATTCTTGCCGGTCTTTTGGTAGTTGAGCAGCATGGCTGAACTGTGGGAAGCGACGGTGCCCCCCGGGTCGAGCAGCCACAGGCTGGCAACCATATGGCCATACGGCGCGGCGAACTGCGCGGCGATGAAGCCGCCCATCGAATTGCCACCCATGTGCAAGCGCGTGATGCCAAGCTCGGTGACCAGGCCGTGGATGCGACCGACCTGCTCGGCCATGGTATAGCTGGCCTTGAGGTTGCGGGAGGCGTCGCCAAAGCCGGGCAAGTCCGGAATGATCACGCGGTAGTGCGGCGTGAGAAAGCGCGCGATGCGGGTGAAGTTGTCCTTGTCGCCGCCAAAGCCGTGAATGAGCAGCAGGACCTCGCCCTTGCCGCCTTCAAGGTAAGGCATGTCGAAGCCGTCGACGTGCGCACGTTTCAGTTCGAGGCCGCCGATGCGCCGTTCGAACCAGAGCCCGAGCGCGGTCAGTTCGGCTGGCGCCACCAGCAAGGCGAGCATGATGACGGCAATGGCCGCCACAATCACGTACATGAAGATCATTCGGCATTCCCGATCGTTAGCAAGCGATCATCATACCGAATGATACGGCTGTAGTGGGCGTTATCGCTTTGCTATTCCCGGGTGCGCCGAACTACGCGGCCGGTGTTTTGATCAGCATGCAGATCGCCTCGGCCGCCATGCCTTCTTCGCGGCCAAGATAACCGAGCTTCTCGTTGGTCTTGGCCTTGATGTTGATTTGCTGGGGCGAGACGCCGACGTCTTCGGCGACGCGGGAGACCATCTGCGCGATGTGCGGCGCCATCTTGGGCGACTGCGCGATGATGGTGGCGTCGATATTGCCGATCGTGTAACCGGTCGCCACCACGCGGTGCGCCACTTCACGCAGCAAGGTGCGCGAGTCGGCCCCGGCGAACATGGGATCGGTGTCGGGGAAGTGCTTGCCGATGTCGCCCAGCCCGGCCGCGCCGAGCATGGAGTCGATGATCGCGTGCAGCAGCACGTCGGCGTCGGAGTGGCCGAACAGGCCAGTCTTGTGGGGAATCGTCACGCCGCCGATGACCAGCTTGCGGCCCTCGACGAGGGCGTGGCAGTCGTAGCCGGTCCCGATGCGAAACGGGGGTGCGAGGTTATAAGAAGCCAGAGCCATGATATATGTTCACAATAGTCAGGTTAAGGCGCGGCCAGGTACATCTCGGCGATCCGGATGTCGGCGGGCAGCGTCACTTTCAAATTACGGGGATGTCCTTCGACCAGCATGGGCGAGGCGCCCATTGCTTCGACCGCACTGGCGTCATCGGTAATGATGCTGGCGTCGGTGGCCGCTGCAAGCGCGTCGCGCAGCAGCCGGTAGCGGAACATTTGCGGGGTCTGCGCAAGCCACAAGCCGTCCCGCGGTATTGTGGAAACGGCGGAGACAGCGCTGCCTTCGCGCTTGACGGTATCAACCACCGGCAGCGCGAGCAGGCCGCCAACGGCGTGCCCGCCAACGCAAATAATGAGTTTTTCAATCAGCGCCGCGTTCAAGCCAGGCCGCGCGGCGTCGTGCACCAGCACCCAGTCCTGCGCGTCGAGGGTCCCGCCGAGCAGGTGCAGCGCGTTTTGCACCGAGGCGAGCCGCGAGGCGCCGCCGCAGCGTAGCACGGTTACGCGGGCGCTGGCGTCAATGCCAGAGACGAGCGCGTCGATGTACGGGTCCGCCGCGCTGACGACCACGTAGACGTGGGCGACGAGCGGGCTGGCCAGAAAGGCGTCGATGGTGTGCCGCAGCATGGGTTTGCCGGCGATGGGCAGATACTGTTTAGGCCCGTCGGCCGCCATTCGCGCGCCGACGCCGGCGGCCGGAATCAGGGCAACGTAGTTGGGCGCTTGCTGGGTCATTGATTTATCTTCTCGTTTTTTGGGCCGGTCCGATAAGGGACTGTACCTCACCTTGGCAAACTCTGCTCAGTCGCGCATATTCTTGCGGCGAATCGATGAGCGCCTGTTTTTCTTCGACCTTGATCAGCTCGCGTTTCATGTAGGGCATCCAGCCGGTGTCGACCTCGCGCTGCAGCGCCGCGCGCGCCTGGCCGGAACGCGCGTACAGCGGCTTGTTATCGAAACGGTCCGACAGCGCCTTGCGCACCACTGACTCCACTTTCGGCAAATGGTCAAGATAGGTCTTGAGATGGCGCATCTCATGAGCAAGAATTTCATCATATGCGCAGGTTCCCGGCGAAAACTCTCTGCCGATGTAGATCACGATCGGAATGTAGTACAGCGACACGCCGATGCGCGGCGAAATGCACTCGTAGCCGGACAGCGGATCTTGCAAGATGCTGCCGTTCAGGTCGATCTCGAGGCGCGACTGGGTGCGCGTCAGTCCCAGCACATAGGCGTTGGCCGGTGCGCCGCCCTTGAGCGCAGTAAGCGCGCGAAAGGACTTTGAATTGTCGATCGAATACCCATTTTCCTGGGTCGACATCACCGTCACGGCCCGGGCCATAGTGTCTTCGCAGCGCACCTGGAACAGCGTGCGCGAGGCGTGCGCCAGGTTCGCGCAGCACAGCATGACCAACAACAGGATCGCTCTCATGGCGCTGTGATTCAGCTTTGCCACGCGCCGGCTGCGATCTTCTCTAACCAGAAGGCGCCGATGATGGTCTTGACGTCGGTGATGGCGCCGCTGCGCACCATGGCCAGCATTTCGGGCACGGTAGCGGTGAAAGTCTCGAGGAACTCGCCCTCGTCGAGCTTGGCCTCGCCGGCGGTCAAGCCGCGCGCGACGAACAGGTCGAGGTGCTCGTCCGAGTAGGCGATGGCATTGTGGATGGTGCACAGGAACTGCCAGTTGCTGGCGGTGTAGCCGGTTTCTTCCTGCAGTTCGCGCTTGGCGCAGGTGAGCGTGGATTCGCCCGGGTCGATTTTACCGGCCGGGAACTCGATGAAGACGCGCCCGAGCGGGTAGCGGAACTGGCGTTCGAGCAGCACGCGGCCGTCGTCGAACAGCGCCAGGATCACGACGGCGCCGGGGTGCTTGATATATTCGCGCATGCCGACCGAATCGTCAGGCAGGCTGACACGGTCGCTGGTGACCTTCAGGAATGGGCCATCATAGACCACACTGCCGTCAATACGGGTTTCTTCAAGCTGTGAATCCATGCTGCCAACTCCCGGTTCGTTTAAGCGTGTTGCTTGCGCAGGTAGCGATAGACGAAGCCGGGAAACCCGAGCACGACAAAGAGAGGCACCGTGATCATGTAGAACTCCCTGACCTGGGTGAAGACATTGCCGATCCGGGCTTCGAGCGCATACGCGACCGCACCAGTGGCAAAGTATAGAACAAGCAGCTCAAGCACGCGCGTCCACGCGTGCTTCCTGCCTTTGAGCGCAATGATGCCAAACAGAGCTTCAGTCACATACGGCAGGTTGGCGAACACCAGTGCAAGCGCGATCACCAACCAGCTTGAGATTGACACATCCATCAAATATCCATCAACTGGCGAGCGTCTTGAGCATCGCGTTCGAGCAGGCCGCCAGCAGCGGACCGGCGTAAATACCCAGCACCACGATGGCGATGCCGTTGGCGGTCAAGGTGGCGCGCATGTCAAACGGTACGGCCAGCGGCGCCGTATCGATTGGTTCGTCGAACCACATGACCTTGACCACGCGCAGGTAGTAGAACGCGCCGATCAGCGAGAACATCACCGCCACCACGGTCAGCCACACGGCACCGGTATTGAGCACCGATTGCAGCACTGCGAACTTGGCGGCAAAGCCCATCATCGGCGGCACGCCGGCCAGCGAAAACAGCAGGATTGACATCACGGTCGCAAACCACGGGCTGCGCTTGGACAGGCCCTTGAAGTCGGCGAGTTCTTCCGCTTCAAAACCGGAGCGCGCCAGCAGCATGATCAAGCCGAAGGTGCCAAGCGTAGTCAAGACATAGGTAATAATGTAGTACATCGCCGAGCTGTAGGCGGCAGAGGCCATCGCCAGCGACGGGTCTTCACGCCCTGCTACCACGCCCGACATCAGCCCAAGCAAAACAAATCCTACTTGCGCGATGGTCGAATAGGCCAGCATGCGTTTCAGGTTGGTCTGCGCGATGGCGGTCAGGTTGCCGATCGCCAGCGACAGCACGGCCAACACCATCAACATCGGCTGCCATTTGATCGCGAGCGGGAACAGTCCTTCGGCGAGCAGGCGAATACAGATGGCGAAAGCGGCAATCTTTGGCGCAGCGCCCAGCAACAGCGTCACGGCCGTTGGCGAACCCTGGTAGACGTCCGGAACCCACATGTGGAACGGTACGGCTCCCAGCTTGAAGGCAAGGCCGGCAACCACGAATACGATACCGAAGACGAGAACGGTCCCGTTGGCGCGTGGATCGGTGGCGATGAACTTCGCGATTTCGCCGATGTCGAGCGAACCGGTAGCGCCGTACAGCATCGAGATGCCATACAACAGGAAGCCGGAAGCGAGCGCGCCGAGGATGAAGTACTTCATCGCAGCTTCGGTCGACACCGCATGGTCGCGGCGCAGCGCCACCAGCGCATACAGCGACAGCGACATCAGTTCCAGGCCCAGGTACACGATCAGCATGTTGTTGGCCGAGATCATGATCATCTGACCGAGCAGCGCGAACAGCGCCAGCACGTAGAATTCGCCGCCCAGGTTACCGGACACCATGCCGCGCTGCCCCACGTACTGGCGCGAGTAAATCAGCGTCATGGCCACGGCCAGATAGGTGAACATCTTGAGCAGGTTCGACATCGGATCCGAGACGAACATGTTGTAGAAGGTGTAGACCGTGGTGCCGGCGGCGTAATCGCCCCAGCTCAGGTAAGCGCAGCCGGCCAGCGTGGCCAGCGAGAGCACATAGGTCAGCGTGCGGCGCGACTCCGACAGGAACATGTCGATCAGCAGGATCGCCGAGGCGGCGACCAGCAGGAAGATTTCGGCGTAAACCGGGACCAGATTTGGATTGATAATTTCGTTCATAGTCTGTTTTATTACCGCAGTTTCGACACTTTGACGTGTGCGATCAAGTCAGCAACCGAAGTTTGCATCGTATCGGTGAATGGCGCCGGGTAAAGGCCCATTGCGATCACAGCGATCGCCAGGATTCCCAGCATCAGGAATTCGCGCTTGTTCAAGTCGACCAGTGCGGCGACGTTCTTGTTGGCGATGGCGCCGAACACCACGCGCTTGACCATCCACAGCGAGTAAGCCGCGCCAAAGATCAATGCCGTGGCAGCCAGCATGCCGATCCAGAAGTTGTACTGGACCGCGCCCAAAATCACCATGAATTCGCCGACAAAACCGGACGTCGCAGGCAAGCCGCAGTTCGCCATCGAGAACAGCACGATGAAGGCTGCGAACTTCGGCATGGTGTTGACCACCCCGCCGTAGTCGGCGATTTCGCGCGAGTGCATGCGGTCATACAGTACGCCGATGCAAAGGAACATTGCGCCGGAAATGAAGCCGTGAGAAATCATCTGCACGATGCCACCCGAGACGGACATCTGGTTGAACATGAAAAAGCCCAGCGTCACAAAACCCATATGCGCGATCGACGAATAGGCGACCAGTTTTTTCATGTCTTTCTGGACCAATGCGACCAGGCCGACGTAGATCACCGCGATCAAGGACAGCGTGATGATGAAAGGGGCCATCGCGATCGATGCATCCGGCGTGATCGGCAGCGAAAACCGCAGAAAGCCGTACGCGCCCAGTTTCAGCATGATCGCGGCCAGCACGGCCGAGCCGCCCGTTGGCGCTTCGACGTGGACGTCCGGCAGCCAGGTGTGGACCGGGAACATCGGCACCTTGACGGCAAATGCCGCCAGGAAAGCCAGGAAAATAAAGGTCTGTTCGCGCGAGGTCAACGCCAGCTTGTGCCAGTCGAGAATATTGAAGCTGCCCGAGGCGTTGTACAGGTAGATGATGGCCACTAACGTCAGCAAGGAACCCAGGAAGGTGTACAAGAAGAACTTGAACGACGCGTACACGCGGTTCGAGCCGCCCCAGATGCCGATGATGATGAACATCGGGATCAAGGTCGCTTCAAAGAAGAAGTAGAACAGCAGGCCGTCCATGGCGCTGAACACGCCGATCATCAAGCCCGACAGGATCAGGAACGCACCCATGTACTGGGCCACGCGCTTTTCGATCACTTCCCAGGCCGAGATCACGACGATCACGGTGATGAAAGCGGTCAGCGGCACAAACCACAGCGACAGGCCGTCCACTGCCAGCCGGTACCAGATATCGAACTGGCCGATCCACGGCGCTTCTTCGGCAAACTGCATGCCGTGCGCGGCGTTGTCGAAGTTTTGCAGCAGCGGAAGCGTGATGGCAAAGCTGACGATGGCGCCAGCCAAGGCGAGCCAGCGCGAGAGGCCAGGATTGTCATCGCGGCCAATAAACAAAATCAGTGCGCCGAAGATGATCGGGAGCCAGATCGCCAGGCTCAGATACGGGAGAGAATTCATGTTGTCGTTATCTTTGCGGTCTTGTTAAGCGTGCCAGAACGGGAGGAAGTACATCAGCGCGCCGAGCACGCCGATGATCATCACGAACGCGTAATGGTAGATGTAGCCGGTCTGGCCGCCGCGGATGATGGACGACATCCAGCCGACCACTTTGGCGCTGCCGTTGACGATGACGCCATCGATCAGGCCCTTGTCGCCCACGTTCCACAGGCCGCCGCCGAGCAGGCGCGCGCCGCCGGCGAACACCACGTCGTTGAACTTGTCCATGTAGTACTTGTTGTCCAGCAGCGTGTGGACCGCCTTGAACTTGGCATAGAACCATGCCGGCACGCGCGGGTTGACCATGTAGCAGTAGTAGGCCGAGCCTACGCCGGCCAGCATCAACCAGAACGGCGCCGTCATCAAGGCGTGGGTTGCCATGCCCAGCCAGCCGTCCACTTCATGGAACTCGTGCGCCAGCTCTTTCATCGCTTCGTGGTTTTCGGCCACGGTGATGACGCCCTTGAAGAAGTCCCCGTGCAGCATCGGGCCGATCGTCATGGCGCCGATGATCACCGACGGGATGGCCAGCAGGATCAGTGGCAGCGTGACCACCAGCGGCGATTCGTGCGGCTTCTGGCCCGGGGCGAGGCCGTGGTGCGCGTGGTCGTCATGATCATGAGCGTCTTCTTCATTGTGCGCGTTTGAGTCATGGCCGTGGCTATGGTCATCCGTGTGCGCTTTTCCGAAACGCTCTTCGCCGTGGAACACCAGGAAGTACATGCGGAACGAGTAGAAGGCAGTGACGAATACGCCAGCCAGTACCGCAAAGTTGGCAAAGCCTGCGCCCCAGATATGGGTTGCGTGCACCGCTTCAATGATGCTGTCCTTCGAATAGAAACCCGAGAAGAACGGGGTGCCGATCAGCGCCAGGGAGCCAAGCAGCGCGGTGATCCAGGTGATCGGCATGTACTTGCGCAGGCCGCCCATGTTGCGGATGTCCTGGTCGTGGTGCATGCCGATGATGACGGAACCGGCGCCCAGGAACAGCAGCGCCTTGAAGAAGGCGTGCGTCATCAGGTGGAACACGGCAACCGAGTAGGCGGACGAACCCAGCGCCACCGTCATGTAGCCCAGCTGCGAGAGCGTCGAGTAAGCAACCACGCGCTTGATGTCGTTCTGGATGATGCCCAAAAAGCCCATGAAAAGTGCGGTGATCGAACCGATGACCAGCACGAACGACAGCGCCGTGTCGGACAATTCAAACAGCGGCGACATGCGCGCCACCATGAAGATACCTGCCGTGACCATGGTCGCGGCGTGGATCAGTGCGGAAATCGGGGTCGGGCCTTCCATCGAATCAGGCAGCCAGACGTGCAGCGGAAACTGGGCCGACTTGCCCATCGCGCCAATGAACAGGCAAATGCAGGCAACCGTCAGCAGCATCCAGTCGGTGCCCGGCAAGAGCAGCGCGGCCAGTTCGGTCTTCTTGGCGAACACTTCCTGGTAGTTCATGGTACCGGCAAACGCCAGCAGCAGGCCGATACCAAGGATGAAGCCAAAGTCGCCCACGCGGTTCACCAGGAAAGCTTTCATGTTCGCGAAAATCGCGGTAGGACGGGTGTACCAGAAGCCGATCAGCAGGTACGACACCAGGCCCACTGCTTCCCAGCCGAAGAACAGTTGCAGGAAGTTGTTCGCCATGACCAGCATCAGCATCGAGAACGTGAACAGCGAGATATAGGCAAAGAAGCGGTTGTAGCCCGGGTCTTCGGCCATGTAGCCGATGGTGTAGATGTGCACCATCAGCGAGACGAAGCTGACCACGCACATCATCATCGCCGACAGCGCATCGATCTGGAAGCCGACTTCCATTTTCAGGGGGCCGACCGTCATCCAGTTGTAAATGGTGCCGTTGAACCAGCCGCCGCTATTGACATCCATGAGCGTGATCACGGACAGCACCAGGGCAATGAGCACGCCCGCGATCGTCACCGTATGCGACGTCTTGCGCCCGACCATATCGCCAAAGAACTTCGTACCGAACAAGCCTGCAATCACTGCGCCGGCCAGCGGCGCAAGGGGAATTGCAAGCAGGAGGTTAGGGTTGAGAGTACCCGCCATGTTGAACCTTAATCGTTGTTTATTCTAGTGTTAACTGCAAGCCAAGGGGCCGAGCGTTGAAACGCTTAGCCTTTGAGGCGGTCCAGGTCTTCGACGTTGATCGTGTCCAGGTTACGGAACATGACCACCAGGATCGCAAGGCCGATTGCCGATTCGGCGGCTGCGACGGTCAGGATGAAGAAAACGAAGATCTGCCCTGCCGCGTCGCCCAAATAGTGCGAGAACGCGATGAAGTTCATGTTCACCGCCAGCAGCATCAATTCAATGGCCATCAACAGCACGATGACGTTTTTACGGTTCAGGAAAATGCCCACGATCGAAATCGCGAACAGGATCGCGCCCAGGACCAGGTAGTGTGCGAGCGTTAAAGTCATTTGGTCTCCTTGCTGACGGCTTCTTTCGAGGCGGCGTCCTGGGCTTCGGCGGCGGCCAGTGCAGCTGCCTTCGATGCGGCGTCGATGGCCGGCTGGTCGACCGTTGCCATCTTGACGATGCGCAGGCGGTCGTTGCGCTTGACGCGCACGGCGTCGCCCGGGTTGAATGCCTTGGTGTCCTTGCGCTTGCGCAGCGTGAGCGCGACGGCGGCGACAATAGCCACCAGCAGGATCGCCGCGGCGATCTCAAAGCCGTAGATGTACTTGGTGTAGATCAGCAGGCCCAATTGCTTGGTGCCGCCGATGTTGCCATGGATGACACTCTGGTCTTCAAAATCGAGGAAGCCGCGCCACAGGACGGCAGCCATCTCGAGCACGATCACCACGCCGATGGTGGTGGCAATCGGCAGGTAGGACCAGAACCCTTCGCGCATCTTGTCGATATTAATATCCAACATCATGACCACGAACAGGAACAGCACCATGACGGCGCCGACATACACCAGCACCAGCACAATGGCCAAAAATTCCGCCTGCAGCAGCAGCCAGATGCCGGCCGCATTGAAGAACGCCAGCACCAGGAACAGCGCCGCGTGAACCGGGTTCCTGGCAGTGATGACGCGTGTTGCGGCGAACAGCATGATCACCGAGAACACGTAGAACATAATTGTTTTAAATTCCATAACTAACCCAGAAGAGGTGCAGATTAACGGTAAGGAGCGTCAGCGGCACGTGCGGCAGCGATCTCGGGCTCGTAGCGGTCGCCGACAGCCAACAGCATCTCTTTGGTGTAGTACAAGTCACCGCGCTTCTCGCCGTGGTACTCGAGCACGTGCGTCTCGACGATCGAATCGACCGGGCAGGATTCTTCGCAAAAGCCGCAGAAGATGCACTTGGTCAGGTCGATGTCGTAGCGCGTGGTACGGCGCGAACCGTCGTCGCGCTGTTCCGATTCGATCGTGATCGCCATTGCCGGGCACACCGCTTCACACAGCTTGCAGGCGATGCAGCGCTCTTCCCCGTTCGGGTAGCGGCGCAGCGCGTGCAGACCGCGGAAGCGAGGCGACATCGGGGTCTTCTCTTCCGGGTATTGCACGGTGATCTTGCGTGCGAACATGTACTTGCCCGTCAGCGCCAGGCCTTTGAACAGTTCGACCAGCAGCATGCTGCTGAAAAAGTCTTTAATTTGAGTCATTGTCCTTGTTCCTTACAACTTCCAAATATTCCAGGACGTCTGCATGATGCCCGCGACCAATACCAACCACACCAGCGTCACCGGGATGAAGATTTTCCAGCCCAGGCGCATGATCTGGTCATAGCGGTAGCGCGGGAAAGTACCACGCACCCAGATGAACAGCGAGACGATGAAGAACGCTTTGGCAAACAGCCAGAAGAAGCCCAGGAAACCGCCCAGCGTGCCGCCCACTTCGAGGAAGGCAAACGGTGCATGCCAGCCGCCCAGGAACATGATGGCCGCGAGCGTGCCGATCAGGATCATGTTGGCGTATTCGGCCAGCATGAACATCGCGTACGACATGCCCGAGTACTCGACCATGTGGCCGGCAACGATTTCGGACTCGCCTTCGACGACGTCGAACGGGCTGCGGTTGCACTCGGCAAGACCGGACGTGAGATACACCACGAACAGCGGCAGCAGCGGCAGCACGTTCCACGACACAAAACTCACGCCGTGTTCCACGCCCCAGCCCTTGTTTTGCATGCTGACGATGTCGGAGAAATTCAGGCTGCCCGATACCATCAAAATTACCACCAGCACAAAGCCGATCGGAATTTCATACGAAATCATTTGCGCCGAAGCACGCATGGCGCCCATGAACGAGTATTTCGAGTTCGACGCCCAGCCCGCGATGATGATGCCGTACACCTCGATCGAGGTAATCGCCATCAACAGCAGCAAGCCGGCGTTGACGTTGGCCAGCGCCAGGCCAGGGCCAAAAGGCACCACCACCCATGCGGCCAGGGCCGGCATGATGGTCATGATAGGACCGAGGATGAACAGGCCGGACGACGCCTTGGCCGGTACCACGATTTCTTTGAACAAAAGCTTCAAGGCATCGGCAATCGGCTGCAGCAGGCCGGCAGGGCCGACGCGGTTGGGGCCGATACGAATCTGGATCCAGCCGATCAGTTTTCGCTCCCACAGCGTTGCATAGGCAACCAGGCCCATCAACGGCAGCAGCACGCACATGATCTTGGCGATGGTCCACATCACGGGCCACACGTAGCCGATATTGGTCGTGCCCCAGGCGTTGATGCTATTAATCATTTCAGGCATCAGAGAGCCTCCCCTGCTTTTTCAACCGCGATGGCGCCGAACATCGCACCCAGGGTGGACGTTGCGGCATGCGACGAGGCAACACGCACCGCGTTCGCCGGCAGACGGGCATCGATGCCCGCCACCAGGATCGCCGAGCCGGAGCCCTGCGTAACCTTGACTTTGTCGCCGGCTTTTACGCCCAGCTTCTCGGCCAGCGCGGCAGGCAGTTGCACCAGCGGCATATTGGCGTCGGCGGTGCGCAGCAGCGGCTCGGAACGGCGCGCAATGGCGTCGGCGAAATAGATCGGCACGTCGGTCACGCGTTCCAGCGCGCCCGAGGTACCGAACGACGCGCACGACACAGCCGTTTTCGATGCGTTGTTCAATTTACCCGACAAATCGGTCACGCCTTTGCCGAACAACTCGTCGCGCACGGCTTCCGAGGTGTCGTAGTCAAAGCCGGGAACGCTCAGCAAGTTGCCCAGCACGCGCAGTACTTTCCAGGCCGGACGGGCGTCGCCCATCGGCTTAACGGTACCGTTGAAACTTTGCGCGCGGCCTTCGCAATTGACGTAGGTGCCGGACGTTTCGCTAAACGGCGCGATCGGCAACAGCACGTCGGCGTACTCGTAGCCATGCTGGAAGGCGGACATGACGACCACCATTTCAGCAGCGTCAAGCGCGGCTCTAGCTTGCTGCGGGTTGGCAGCGTCCAGCTCAGGCTCGGCGTTGAGCAGCACGTAGGCTTTTTTAGGCGTCTCGAACAGCGCTTGCGGATTCTTGGCAACAGCACCGGCCAGGTAGGCGCCGACGGTGTTTGCTGCTTCCGTCAGGTAGCCGAACTTGGCGCCGGTCTGCTCGGCAATCCACTGGGCAGCGGCGTGCAGTGCGGACGCTTGCGGGTGGTGCGCTGCAGCGTTGCCCATCAGGACAACTGCTGGTACGGCTGCGTCGCCAGTGTTCAGGCTCGCTGCAATCTTGTTGGCGGACTCGGACGGCTTGATATCGCCAAAACCTGCAGGGGCGGCGACGCCTTTGGCGGTTGCTACGGCAGCGACGATTTCCGACAAGGCGGCCAGCCAATCGGAAGGCGTTGCAATCATCTTGTTCGCCGTTGGAATCAACAGCTCATCGTCCGACCCGTGCACGATCGACAGCTTGCCGCCAGCCTTGACGGCGGCGCGCAGGCGCGTGGCGACCAGCGGGTGATCTTTGCGCAGGAAGGAGCCGACGATCAGCGCGCGCTTGACGGTGCTTAGTTCAGCGATCGGCATGCCGAGCCAAGGAATCACGTCGCCACCAAGGGCGAAGTCGCTCTGGCGTAGGCGGAAGTCGATGTTTTCGGTACCCAGACCACGCATGGCCTTGGCCAGCAGGTGCAATTCTTCAACGGTCGAATGGCCGGTGCCGATGGCGGCAATGCTGTCCGCGCCATGCTCGTGCTTGATGTTGCGCAGGCCGTGCGCGACGTATTCGAGTGCAGTCTGCCAGTCAGTTTCCTGCCACTGGCCGCCCTGCTTCAACATCGGCTTGGTCAAACGCGAATCGTTGTCCAGCGCTTCGTACGAAAAACGGTCCTTGTCCGACAGCCAGCATTCATTGATCGCTTCATTTTCCAGCGGCAGGACGCGCATCACTTTGCCGCCCTTGACCTGGACGATCAAATTGGTGCCGAGCGAATCGTGCGGGCTGATCGACTTGCGGCGCGACAGTTCCCAGGTCCGCGCAGTGTAGCGGAATGGACGCGACGTCAGTGCGCCAACCGGGCACAGGTCGATCATGTTGCCCGACACTTCAGAGTCGATCGTCTTGCCGACGAACGAGGTAATTTCAGCGTGCTCGCCGCGGCCCAGCATGCCCAGTTCCATGACGCCGGCCACTTCCTGGCCGAAACGCACGCAGCGGGTGCAGTGGATGCAACGGGTCATCTCGTTCATCGAGATCAGCGGACCGGCTTCTTTTGGCGCCACGACGCGCTTTTCTTCTTCGTAGCGCGAGTGCGACTTGCCGTAGCCAACTGCCAAGTCTTGCAACTGGCATTCGCCGCCCTGGTCGCAGATCGGGCAATCGAGCGGGTGGTTAATCAGCAAAAATTCCATCACCGATTTTTGCGCCTGAACCGCTTTTTCGCTGTTCGAACGCACGATCATGCCGGCCGAGACAGGGGTGGCGCAAGCCGGCAAAGGCTTGGGCGCCTTTTCCACTTCAACCAGGCACATGCGGCAGTTGGCAGCGATCGACAATTTCTTGTGATAGCAGAAGTGCGGGATATAGGTCCCGATCTTGTTCGCTGCGTCCATCACCATGGAACCTGGTGGGACCTCAACTTTAATACCGTCAATTTCAATTTCAACCATGAGATTTCTCTGGCCTTAGATATAAGCGGGCACGATACAGCGCTTGTGCTCAATGTGATATTCAAATTCTTCGCGGAAGTTCTTGATCATGGCCCGTACCGGCATCGCCGCCGCATCGCCCAGCGCGCAAATGGTGCGGCCCTGGATGTTGTCGGCGATCGAGAGCAGCATGTCCAGGTCGTCGGCGCGACCCTGGCCGTGCTCGATGCGGTGGATCATGCGGTACAGCCAGCCCGTGCCTTCGCGGCACGGCGTGCACTGGCCGCAAGATTCTTCGTAATAGAAGTACGACAGGCGCAGCAGCGACTTGACCATGCAGCGCGTCTCGTCCATGACGATGACGGCACCGGAACCGAGCATCGAGCCCGCTTTCGCGATCGAGTCGTAGTCCATGTCGGTGGCCATCATGACTTCGCCCGTCAGCACCGGCATGGACGAGCCGCCAGGAATGACTGCCTTGATTTTTTTACCGTCGCGCATGCCGCCCGCGAGCTTGAGCAACTCCGAAAACGGCGTGCCCATCGGAACTTCATAGTTGCCTGGCAATGCGACGTCGCCCGACATCGAAAAGATCTTGGTGCCGCCATTGTTTGGCTTGCCAAGCTTGGCGTACGCCTCGCCGCCCATGTTGATGACCCATGGCACTGCAGCGAAGGTTTCGGTATTGTTGATCGTAGTCGGCTTGCCGTACAGGCCAAAGGAGGCAGGGAAAGGCGGCTTGAAGCGCGGCTGCCCTTTCTTGCCTTCGAGCGATTCCAGCAAGGCCGTTTCTTCGCCGCAAATGTAGGCGCCATAACCGTGGAAAGCGTGCAGCTGGAACGTGAACTCGCTGCCCAAGATGCGCTCGCCCAGCATGTTGGCGGCGCGCGCTTCTTCCAGCGCTTCTTCAAAGCGGTCGTAGTCGGCAAAAATCTCGCCGTGGATATAGTTGTAACCCACGGTGATGCCCATGGCGTAAGCGCCAATGGCCATGCCTTCGATCAGCGCGTGCGGGTTGTAGCGGATGATGTCGCGGTCCTTGAACGTGCCAGGCTCGCCTTCGTCGGTGTTGCAGACGAGGTATTTTTGGCCAGGAAACTGGCGCGGCATGAAGCTCCACTTCAAGCCCGTCGGGAAACCGGCGCCGCCGCGACCGCGCAGGCTCGATGCCTTCAATTCCGCGATCACCTGTTCAGGCGTGATTTTTTCTTCCAGGATGCGGCGCAGCGCGCTGTAGCCGCCGCGGTTCACGTAATCCTGCAAATGCCAGTTCTTGCCGTCCAGGCCAGCCAAGATCAGCGGGGCGATGTGGCGATTATGGAGTGAGGTCATTTCTTCAGTTCCTCGACGAGTGCGTCGATCTTGTCGTTCGACATCCAGCTGCACATGCGCTTGTTATTGACCAGCATGACCGGTGCGTCGCCGCAGGCGCCCATGCACTCGCCTTCCACCAGCGTGAATTGATTGTCAGCGGTGGTTTCGCGAAAACCAATGCCGAGCTTTTCCTTCATGTACTGGGCCGCCTTCTCGCCGCCGGACAGCTGGCATGGCAAGTTGGTGCAGACGGAAATCTTGTATTTGCCGACCGGCTTGACGTTGTACATATTGTAGAACGTGGCAACTTCCTGCACGGCAATGGCTGGCATGCCCAGGTAGTCGGCAACGTCCTGCATCACTTCCGGCGGGAGCCAGCCTTTTTCATCCTGGGCAATGGCAAGCGCCGCCATGACTGCCGACTCTTTATGGTCAGGCGGGAACTTGGCGACTTCACGGTCGATTTTTTTGTATGACTGCTCTGATAACAACATGTTTTTTTGCCTCAATGGTGCCACGGGTCAGGAATGACCTGCTTACCGGTCAATACTTCCGAATACGATGTCTTGGGTGCCGATGATGGTGACCGCGTCCGCGATCATGTGTCCGCGCGCCATCTCGTCCAGGCTTTGCAGGTGGGCATAGTCCGGAGCGCGAATCTTCAGGCGGTACGGTTTGTTGGCGCCATCGGAGACGATATAGATGCCGAACTCGCCCTTCGGATGTTCCACTGCGGCATACGCCTCGCCCGGCGGGACGTGGAAGCCTTCGGTGAACAGCTTGAAGTGGTGAATCAGCGACTCCATGTTCGATTTCATGTCGGTGCGCGACGGCGGCGCCACCTTGTAGTTGTCGACCATGACCGGGCCCGGATTGGCGCGCAGCCACGTGATGGCTTGCTTGATGATGCGGTTCGACTGGCGCATCTCTTCAATACGCACCAGGTAGCGGTCGTAGCAGTCGCCATTGGTGCCAACGGGAATATCAAATTCCATCTTGTCGTAGACGGCGTAGGGCTGCTTTTTACGCAGATCCCACTCCACGCCCGAACCGCGCAGCATGGCGCCGGTAAAGCCCATGGCCAGCGCGTCTTCAGGCGAGACCACGCCGATGCCGACGGTACGCTGTTTCCAGATACGGTTGTCGGTCAGCAGCGTTTCGTATTCGTCCACGTACTTGACGAAACGGGTCGAAAAGTCTTCCAGGAAGTCGAGCAGCGAACCCTTGCGGTGTTCGTTCAGTTCGTCGATCGCCTTGGCGCTGCGGATGATCGATGCCTTGTGCTTGGGCATTGCATCCGGCAGGTCGCGGTACACGCCGCCCGGACGGTAGTATGCCGCGTGCATACGTGCGCCCGAAACAGCTTCATAGGCGTCGAACAGGTCTTCGCGGTCGCGGAAAGCGTACAGGAACGGACCCATGGCGCCCACGTCAAGCGCGTGCGCGCCCAGCCACATCAGGTGGTTCAGCAAGCGCGTGATTTCGTCGAACATGACGCGGATGTACTGGGCCCGCAGCGGCACTTCAATGCCAAGCAGCTTTTCGATCGCCAGCACGTAGGCGTGTTCGTTGGCCATCATCGACACATAGTCCAGACGGTCCATGTACGGCACCGACTGCAGGTAGGTGCGCGTCTCGGCCAGCTTTTCGGTACCGCGGTGCAAGAGGCCAATGTGCGGGTCGGCGCGCTGGATGACTTCGCCGTCGAGCTCGAGCACCAGGCGCAGCACGCCGTGCGCTGCCGGGTGCTGCGGTCCGAAGTTCAGGGTGTAGTTCTTAATTTCAGCCATGGTGTTTAGCCCCTGGGTTCATCCCGTAGGTTTCTTCGCGGATCACGCGCGGAATGATTTCACGCGGCTCGATCGTCACGGGTTGGTAGATCACCCGCTTCTGCTCCGGGTCGTAGCGCATTTCGACGTAACCGGTAATCGGGAAGTCCTTGCGGAACGGATGGCCGATGAAGCCGTAGTCGGTCAGGATGCGGCGCAGGTCGTTGTGGCCTTCGAACAGGATGCCGTACAGGTCGAACGCTTCGCGCTCGTACCAGTTGGCGGCGCGCCAGATCGGGGTAATCGAGTCCAGCACCGGCATCTCGTCGTCGGGCGCGAACACGCGCACGCGCACGCGCCAGTTGTGCGTGATCGACAGCAGGTGCGAGGTGGCGGCAAAGCGCAAGCCATCCCAGGTGCCTTCGCCGTAGGTGGAGTAATCCACGCCGCACAGGTCGAGCAATTGCTCGAAGCGCAAGGCGGGATGGTCGCGCAGGGTCAGCATGGCGGCCGAATAGTCGGCCGCCTTGACGACGAGCGTCACTTCGCCCAGCGCCGTCTTGACGCTTGCGCCCTCGCCCAGCACGGATGCCAGGGTTGCGGCCAGGTTTTCAATTTTGCTTGTCATATTCAGCTTGTGTCACAGTCAGCTTAGCGGGCGATGGTGTTGGTGCGCTTGATCTTGTTTTGCAGCTGCAAAATACCGTACAGCAGCGCTTCCGCCGTCGGCGGGCAACCCGGCACGTAGACGTCGACCGGCACGATGCGGTCGCAACCGCGCACTACCGAGTACGAATAGTGATAGTAGCCGCCGCCATTGGCGCACGAACCCATGGAAATGACCCAGCGCGGCTCGGGCATCTGGTCATAGACCTTGCGCAGTGCGGGGGCCATCTTGTTGCACAGCGTGCCGGCGACGATCATGACGTCGGACTGGCGCGGCGACGGACGGAACACGACGCCGAAGCGGTCCATGTCGTAACGGGCCGCACCCGTGTGCATCATTTCAACAGCGCAGCAAGCCAGACCGAACGTCATCGGGAACATCGAGCCCGTGCGCGCCCAGTTGATCAGCTTGTCGGCCGTCGTGGTGACAAAACCTTCGTTTAGTATGCCTTCAATTGACATGGCTTATTCCCAATCAAGGGCACCTTTCTTCCAGATGTACCAAAAACCGACCACGAATTCGGCGATGAACACCATCATCGTGACGAAACCGGACCAGCCCAGTTCACGCATGGAGACACCCCATGGGAAGAAAAACGCCGTTTCCAGATCAAACAAAATAAACAGAATCGCGACCAGGTAATACCGGACGTCGAATTTCATGCGGGCGTCTTCGAATGCTTCGAAGCCGCACTCGTACGGGGACAGTTTTGCCGCGTCGGGCTTGTGCTGGCCGAGCAGGTAACCCAGGACCTGGGGCACCACGCCGACGCCCAGGCCGACCAGGATGAACAGCAGAACGGGGAAGTATTCCGAGAGGACGAATGTAGTAGAGTCCACGAATAAGCCTATGTTGAACGATCGGTTAATGAACCACTGCCTAGCGCAGCGCCCTGTCTTAACGATCCTGGCTTGAAGCCTACCACCAGGATCCAGGAGACTGATCCTCGTAAAAAAGCCAGCTTAGGCATGAGCGTTTGATACTCATGCATCCTTGCTGGCTTCTTTGTAATTCTTGGTGCCGACGGCGAGACTCGAACTCGCACAGGATTTCTCCCACTACCCCCTCAAGATAGCGTGTCTACCAATTTCACCACGTCGGCATTGAAGTCCGCTATTCTACATTGTTACAGTGCTGTATTCAATGCATACTTGCGTAATAACAAGGATAAAACTTAAAAACATTACTTCTTTTTGATGCTTGGCCGCATGCGCGGCCGGACTTGCTGAAACGCTGTAGAACTATACAGTAAAAATTACTTCGGCACCTGACCGGCCGGCGTTGCCGGCGCTGGCGTCGCAACCGGCGCTGCAGGCACGGTCACAGCGGCTGGCGGCGCGGCTGGCACCGTTGGCGCCGCTTGCGGGATCGCTGCAGAGCCCGTGACTGGCGCAGGCGCGGTCACCTTGGCGGCACCTTCCATGATGCCGCCGCTCACGCCTTCCGTGCGCTTGGTGGCGTAGTTGGCCAGCACCAGGGTGGACGCGAAAAAGATCGCAGCGGCCACGCCGGTCGACTTGGACATGAAGTTCGACGAGCCGGTCGCACCGAACAGGCTGCCCGAAGCGCCCGAACCGAAGGCTGCGCCCATATCGGCGCCTTTGCCGTGCTGGAGCAACACCAGACCGATGATGGCCAGGGCGGACACGACCTGCACAATAACAACCAAATTTTGCAACGAGTTCATTTCTATTCCATTCCAGGTTTGACTGCGCTTATTGAATACTGCACTGAAGACTGCACGTACGTGACTAAATTCTTTTGACTACGTTCTTTTATTTTCCGGCGCGGATGATGGCGAGGAAATCCGCCGCTTTCAGCGCTGCCCCACCGATCAGGCCGCCATCGATGTCCGGCTGCGCCATCAGTTCCACGGCGTTGTCGGGTTTCATGCTGCCGCCATACAGGATCTGCACGGCGCTGCATTCTACCGGATTCTTTTCTGCGATCTGTGCGCGCAGGCGGGCATGCACTTCCTGCGCCATCTCGGGCGTGGCCGTCTTGCCGGTGCCAATGGCCCACACTGGCTCATAGGCGACGACGATCTGCGCCACACGGTCGCCTACCAGCGCCAACACGGCCTCGAGCTGATTGCGCACCACCACGTAGGTTTGCTCCGCCTCGCGCTCGGCCAGTGTTTCGCCGACGCAGGCGATGGGGGTGAGGCCCGCGTCCAGCGCAGCGAGTGCTTTTTTGGCGACCAGCGCACTGCTTTCGGCATGCATGGCACGCCGCTCGGAGTGGCCCACGATCACATACTGGCATGCAAAATCGACCAGCATTGACGCCGCCACTTCGCCGGTAAAGGCGCCGGCAGCGTGACAAGAAACGTCTTGCGCGCCATAGCCGACCTGGCTGCCCGACAGCAATGCCTGGCACTGCGCCAGATACGGGGCGGGGACGCACACGGCGCACGCGGCGCCGCTGCCGGTGGTGCCAGCGAGGCCTTCGGAAATGCCGGATAACAGGCTTGCGTTCGACGCAAGACTGCCATTCATTTTCCAATTTCCAACGACGAGTTTGCGGCGCATAGAAGCCCAGATGTGATTAACCCGCTATTTTAACTCTCCCTTGAGGGATGGTCAAACCAAGTCGGTGGTGGGAAACGCAATCGACGATCCAGACCACGATCAGGGCGTAGGTCGGATAAGGGCCGCCCAGGCCATCCGCTTATCCGACCTACGCTCCACGCTGCGGCACGGGACGATGTATAGCTCAGATGACCTGCAGCATGATCTTGCCCACATGCGCCGAGCTTTCCATTAGCGCGTGCGCCTCGCTCGCCAGCGCCAGCGGGAAGGTCTTGAAAATGACCGGCTTGATGCTGCCCGCCTCGATCAACGACCACACGGTCTCTTGCAGCCGTCGCGCAATGGCCGCCTTGAACGCCACCGGCCGCGGGCGCAGCGTCGAGCCGCTGATACTGAGCCTGCGCCGCAGCACCTGCCCCAGGTCCACGGTCGCCATGGCGCCACCGAGCAAGGCAATCAAGGCAATCCGGCCATCGTCGGCCAGGCAATTGATTTCGCGCCCCACATACTCGCCGGCGACCATATCCAGAATGACGTCAACGCCTTTTCCGGCCGTCAACTCCTTGACCACGGCAACAAAATCCTCAGTCCGGTAGTTGATCGCCCGCTCGGCGCCCAAGGCTTCGCAGGCGCGGCACTTGTCGTCGCTGCCGGCGGTGGCGAACACCCGGTGCCCGAGCGCCGTAGCCATCTGGATCGCCGTCACGCCAATGCCGGAACTGCCACCTTGCACCAGCAAGGTATCGTCCCCGGACAAGCCGGCGCGGTCGAACACATTGCTC
The DNA here is from genome assembly GCF_049896185.1 of Massilia sp. TSP1-1-2. NCBI lineage: Bacteria > Pseudomonadati > Pseudomonadota > Betaproteobacteria > Burkholderiales > Oxalobacteraceae > Massilia > Massilia sp. TSP1-1-2. Next base: position 165,344 of record NZ_JAFCTU010000005.1, on the reverse strand, counting down.
CATACCGTGAAAAAATTCTCGGGCAGCGAGGCCGCCTCGAGCGCCGTAAGGCCCGCTGGCACCAGCAAGCACTGTTGCAACGGGGCCGCGCAATACTCCGCATAACCGCCGCCCTGCACCAAGGCGCAGACCACATCGCCTTTTTTGAAGGCGCTGTTGCTCAGGTCGCCATCGATGATTTCACCGGCAACTTCCAGTCCCGGCAAGTCCGAGGCGCCAGGAGGAACGGGATAATGCCCCAGGCGCTGCAGCACATCGGGCCGGTTCACGCCGGCAGCATGCACCCTGATCAGCACTTCCCCGGCTTTGAGTTCGGGAATCGGGCGCTCGCACAACTGCAGCACTTCAGGAGCGCCGTACCGGCTTATTTCGATTGCGCGCATGGCAAAAGCCCTCAAAAAATCAAAGGTCGATTGTACGCCAACGCTCAAATTGGCGCCCGGGCAGCACCGCCGGCAGCGCAAAAACACCTCGCAAATCGGCGCCCGATTCCTATACTTGAAGTAGCCCGGGTAGCGCATCAAGACCGGCAAAACAGACGAGGGGGACAACAATGAATAAGCTGATGATGGGGATGCTTCTGGCAAGCGCAGCTGCCGGAGCGATGGCGCAGACGGCAAGCGCCGTTGATGAGGTACGCATCTCAAGCCCGCGCGTGCACATCGCACTACCGCAGGAGCGGCACAACCTGTGGGCCGATGAATTCGACCAGGTCAAGGGGCAATATCGCCTGTCGAATGGCAAGAAAATGGAGCTGAGCATGTGGGGCAACCGGATGTACGTCACGATTGACGGCATGCCCAGATCGCCACTGGTCGCCGCCTCGCCGTATGTTTTCGTGGCCCGCAATGAACAGCTGAAAATCACGATCAACGCCGACGATCCGTACGGTCCTCACGGCGCCGAGCTGCTGATGGTGGTGCCGCGACTGGTATCGGGTACGCTCGTCAATGACGTCACGCAACTGGTGGCAACGCGCTGATTACTTCAGGGACGGCAAGCGCGTATCAGGCGCTCTCGCCCGTGCGCGACCTGGTCGGCAGCGGCATGCCGAGGCGCCACGAGCGCGACATGGCGAGCGCTTCCTCGATTTGTTCGGCCGTCATGTCCCTGGCAATGGCGGCGCGCTGCTCGAGCGCGTTGGCGTTGCCGCTTGAGGCGGCCAGGCTCCACAGCATATAGGCCAGAACTTTGTCTCCCGGCAGGCCGGCCGCATGGTAGCGGTACATCAGCGCCAGCGCGTGCTGCGCGCCAGCGTGGCCTTGCTCGGCCGCGCGCCGGAACCACGTGACCGCCTGGCGCGGATTGGCCTCGACCGCATTGCCGGTGTAGTACATGGCACCGACCACGTACTGCGCATCGCTCTTGCCCTGCTCGGCCGCCTTGCGGTGCCAGAGCATGGCTTGCTTGTAGTCGCGCGCAACGCCGCGGCCCATGTAATACATCAAGCCGAGCAAATGCTGCGCGTCGGCATGACCGGCCTTGGCCAGCGGCGTAACCTCACTAAGTGCGCGCGCGTAATGCCTGGCATTGTAGGCGACGGCCCCTTCCGCAAAGCCGGCCACGGCATTGGCAGTCGCGCCCAGTGCCGACAGCGCCAACAGCGCAGCGGCAAGGGCGCGCGCGCACCAAAATCGGGTGAAGGGTCGCATCGGTTGCGTCGGTTGCATCGTCTACTTCCAGCTCACTTTGCCCAGGCCATCCACGCTCACGCTGCGGTTGACCGGCTTGCCGTAGACCGTCACGGAACCCAAGCCCGACAGATTCAGGTTGGCGTTCTGGCGCGCCCAGACCGATGCGCTGCCCAGGCCGCTCAAGTCAAGATTGACGGTGTCGACCTGCAGGTGCTGGGCATCCATGCTGCCCAGCCCGCCCAGGCTGGCCTTGAGCCACTTGCTGCTGCCCTTGAGCGTGACGAAACCGGCGCCGCGCAAATTGAGGTCGATCCCTTCGTAGTTGCCGCCGTCGACCTGCATGCTGCCCACGCCGCCCAGCGTGGCCGTCACGAGGCGGTAGCTGCAATTAACCTTCATGCTACCGGCGCCTTCCAGGTTCAGCTCGAGCTCATCGCCTGAAAAGCCGCTCACGTCGGCCGAGCCAACACTGTCGGTGGACACTTCGCGCAGTTGCGGCAAGGTCAGTTCGGCGCGCAGACCTTGGCCACGCCGCCCAAGCTTGAAGCCCTTGACCTCGTTGGTGATGGTGAGCGTATCGCCCTGCTGTTCACTGGTGGTGCCGGCGAGAAGCTTCTTGTCGCCGCTGATCACCAGCGACGGCGCCGCACCTTGCTTGAGCCGCAGATCGATCTGGCCGTCAAGCTTGACGCGCACCACGCGGGCGTCGAGACTGCGGGTTTCTGTGGCAACCTCGCTTGCAAGCTCGGTGGCAGCCTCGGCCCCAGCCACGCCAAACGACGCGCCCAGCAGCGTTGCAACGCTCCACTTCATCAGCTGACCCATCTGTCTCTCCGTGCGATGATTGTTTTTTTAGCCAGGTCACCACACTACCAGCAACGGCTGCCGCGTTCCAGCTTATTGTGCGGCAACGGCTTTTTCAGCGGCCGTCATGCGCTTGGCGCTGACGGTGACGACCTGCATGGCCGCTTCGGCCGGCGCGCTGACGGCAACGCTGGTGCTCGCTGGCGCCGATGCCGTGGCAAAGCCGGTTGCGCTGATGCAGGCGATGGCGACGAAGAAGATGGCTTCCATGTTTTTTGCGATGTTCATGATGGTGCTCCTGTAAAAGCGGTTGGGGTATGAGTTCACTATAGCGGCCTTGCCCCTGCCCCTCCAGCGGCTTGCGACGAACTGCATTCCTGGCCGCCCAGTCGACGAAAATGCGGGATCAAGCGATACTGTGGGCTGATCGAACCCGCCGAAACAACAGACCATGCCCATGCCCCTGCCTAGCGACACCCGCCACGACGCCATCGTCGTTGGCAGCGGCCCCGGCGGCGCCAGCGTCGCGCGCGAACTGGCACTGCGCGGCAAGCGCGTGCTGATCCTGGAACAGGGCAGCGCGGCGCCGCTGACGGGCACGCTCGGCCAGATGGCGGCAATCGCCGCCGTTCCCGGGCGCGGCGCCTTTGTGCATCGCGACGCCTCGCTGCTGGTGCAGGGCATTGCGGCCGGCGGCAGTTCCGCGATTAACTTTGCCACCGCCGCCGACCCGCCCGCCGCCCTGTTCGCCGCGCACGGCATCGACCTTGGCCCGGCGCTGGCCGCGCTGCGCGCCGAGCTGCCGATCGGCCCCTTGCCCGACAACCTGGTCGGACCGATGGCCACGCGCATCATGGCCGGCGCCAGGTCGCTGGGACTGGAGTGGCACAAGCTCGAGAAAATGATTCGTCCGCAAATGTGCCGCAGCGGCTGCTGGCGTTGCGTCTATGGCTGTCCGTTCGGCGCCAAGTGGACCGCGCGCGACTTCATCGATGAAGCTGTCGCCAACGGCGCGCTGCTGCTCGACCGGGCCACGGTCACGCGCGCGATGGTCGATGGCGGCAAGGTGACCGGCGTGCAATTTACGCGCAACGGCGCCCTGCATACGGCGCTGGGCGACATTGTGGTGCTGGCCGGCGGTGGCCTGGGCAGCCCGCGCCTGCTGCATGCGTCCGGCCTGTGGCCGCGCACCAGCGCCTTTTTCAGCGATCCCGTGGTGGCCGTCATGGGCAGCGTGGAAGGTCTGGACGGCGGCGCCGAAGTGCCGATGGCAACCGGCATGCGCCTGGACCAGGATGGCATTTCGCTGGCCGACCTGACGCTGCCCAAACCGATGTACCAGGGCTTCGCGGCCCAGGTGGGCCGCTTCGACCGCTTGCTCGCGCACCATCGCACCTTGAGCATCATGGTCAAGATTGGCGACGAGATCGGCGGCAGCGTCGGGCCGCGCTGGGCCGACAAGACCTTGCGCGAAACCGACCGCAAAAAGCTTGCAGCCGGCGTGGACCTCGCGCGCGCCGTGCTGGCCGCCTGCGGCGCCAAACACGTGTTCAAGAGCTGGCACTTTGCCGCGCACCCGGGCGGCAGCGTGCGCATCGGCGCCGGTGTGGACGCCAACCTGCGCACGGCGATTGCCAACCTGTATGTCTGCGATGCGTCGGTCATTCCGCAGGCGTGGGGCTTGCCGCCAACGCTTACCCTGCTTTGCCTGGGCAAGCGGCTCGGGGCGCACCTGGCGCCCTGAAGGCTTGAAGGGGTCGCCGGCCTTTCAGCTAAAAATGTTTGCTAAAAAACCAGCATACGTTAAGATGCTTCGCCAACGCGTCGCTGTTTTTCGGGCCCTTAATTCGGGTCAGCCATCTTTGAGGTATTTATGCATATGCGTCAGATTCCGTTTCTCCTCGCATCACTTTCCTTGTCGCTGTCGGCGTTTGCCGCCACCGACAACTGGAAGATCCCGGTCAGCGTCAAAAAGCTCGACAATGGTTTGACCGTCATCGTCTCGCCGGACCACACCTCCCCCACCATCGGCGTGAGCGTGGTGTACCGCGTGGGCATGCGGCTCGAACCGAAGAACCGCACCGGCTTTGCGCACCTGTTCGAACACCTGATGTTCCAGGGCACGCCGAACGCCAAAAAAGGGGTGTTCGACACCACCATCACCGGCGGCGGCGGCAACAACAACGGCTCCACCCATCCGGACTACACCAACTACATCGAAGCGGCTCCCGTCTCGGCGCTCGACTCGATCCTGTGGCTCGAGGCGGACCGCATGAAGACACTCGACTTCAATGCCGTCACGCTGAAGAACCAGCAAGACGTGGTCAAGGAAGAAATCCGCGTCAACGTCAAGAACAAGCCGTACGGCGGCTTCATGTGGATCGACATGCCGCAACTGGCGTTCTCGAAGTGGGAAAACAACCATGACGGCTACGGTAGCTTCAAGGACCTGGAAGGCGCCAGCCTGGACGACGTGCGCAACTTCCACCGCGATTACTATGGCCCCAACAATGCGGTGCTGTCGATCGCCGGCGACGTGACGCCCGAGCAGGGCTTTGCGCTGGCCGCCAAGTACTTCGGCGCCATCGCCAAGCGTGCCACGCCGCCGTCGTCGGACTTCAGCGAGCCGCTCGGCACGGGCGAAAAGCGCATCGAACAGATGGATGCGCTGGCCCAGGTGCCGGCCATTGCAGCGGGCTGGCGCATGCCCGCGCGCGGCAGCCGCGACCTGCCGCCAATGGCCGTGCTGGGCGATTTGCTGGCCAGCGGCGACGCCTCGATCCTGTACCAGGGCTTGGTCAAAGGGCGCGAACTGTCGCTCAACGTGGACCAGGTGGCCAGTCCGTGGGATGTGGACGGCCCGGCGCTGTTTACTATTTTTGCGCTCTACAAGCCGAACACCAGCGCGGACGCGATGCTCGCTGCCATGGATGAAGAAATCGCCAAAATCGTCAAGAACGGCGTCGACGCGGCCACGCTCAAGCGCGTGAAAACGCGCATGCTGGCCGACTGGTACGACATGCTCGAACCGTTCATCAGCCGCGCCGACACCTTGGCCACGATGCAGTCGCTGTGGGGCGACGCTAACATCGCCAACCAGGTTCCGGCCTGGATTGACGCGGTCACGTCGCAAGACATCCAGCGGGTTGCTGCAACCTACCTGACCCGCGCCAACCGCACCGTCATCGACCGCAAGGTGGCCCCGAAAGTGGCGCCTGTCGCCGCCGCCCCCGCCGCCGCACCAACCGCCGCCACGAAATAAGGAGAGCATCCATGAAAAAACTGATGCTGACACTCGCCGTATCCATGCTGTTTACCCCGGTCGCGTATTCGGCTAACAACGCAGTCGACAACGCGGCCGACACTGCAGCCGCTGCCTCTGCTCTGCCGCCCTATGGCAAGGACAAGCCGATCCCGCCGCCGCAAATCCACAAAAAGACGCTGGCCAATGGCATGACCATCTGGGTCGTGCCGCGCCAGGGCCTGCCGCGCGTTGACATGCTGCTTGCCGTGCGCGGCTCCGGCTTTACCGCCGACGACAAGCAGCACCCGGGTTTTGCAACCATGCTCGCCGGCCTGTTCAACGAGGGCACGGCCAAGCGCGATTCGCGCGCCATTGCTGAAGCGGCGCAGGGGATGGGCGGAGCGGTCGCTGCCTTCGCCAGCAACGACGGCATCTCGGTGCAGGCGTCGTCCCTGGCCTCGAACGGCGCGGCGATGATGCAGCTGCTGGCCGAGGTGACGCGCACACCCTCGTTTCCCGCCAATGAAGTGGAGCTGGCCAAAGCCAACGCACTCGAAGGCTTGAAAGCGTCCGAGACCCAGCCGGGCTTTCGGGCCGAGCGCGCGCTGAGCCAGGCAGTCTATGGCGAGCATCCGTACGGTTCGACCATGCCGACGGCCGAAGCCATCACCACCGTCACGCCCCAGTACTTGCGCGCCGAACACGCCAGGCGCATTCGCCCCGACCGCACGCTGCTCGTCATCACCGGGCGCGTGACCGAAGCCGAAGCCATGAAGATGGCGACGGCAGCGTTTGGCGACTGGAAAGCGCAAGGCGCGGGCGTGCCCGAAACACCAGGCGCTTCGCTCAACGCCAAGCCGGTGCGCGTGGTGCTTGCGCGCGCCGGCAGCGTGCAGTCGACGGTGCGCCTTGGCAGCCCGGCGATCTCGGCCACAGGGGCCGACCTGGTGCCACTGCGCCTGGCCAGCACCATCATCGGCGGGGGCTTCAGCAGCCGCCTGAACACCAGCCTGCGCGAAGAAAAGGGCTACACCTACGGCGCGTCGGCAGGCGGGCGCACCTACCGCAATGGCGGCGCGATCATGGGCGGTGCCGACGTGCGCAACGAAGTGACGGGCGCGGCGATCAAGGAGTTTTTCAACGAATACCGCCGGCTTGGTACCGATCTGGTGCCGCCTTCCGAGTTGGTGATGAACAAGCGCTACGTGGCGGGCGGCTATTTGCTCAGCAATCAGTTGCAAAGAGCGGTGGCCGGCACGCTGGCCAGCAACTGGCTGATCGGGCTGCCGCCCGAGTTTTTGGGCCAGTTTGTGCCGATGATCCAGAAGGTCACGCCAGAGCAGGTGCGCGAGATGGGCAAAAAGTATTTTGTGCCTGAGAACCAGTCGGTGATCGTGGTTGGCGACCCGGCGGCCATCACGGCGCAGTTGAAAGAAGTCGGGGAGTTTGTCGTCAGCGACAAGTAATAGTTGACCCGGCAAAAGCCGCCGACGCGAGCGCGTTCGGCGGCTTTTTTACGCCGGGAGGAGCAGACCCGACAAAATCATTGTAGGGCGGAAAAGCGTTAGCGCATTCCGCCAAGGCATGCGTCGCGGTAGCTCATGCATGGCGGATGGGGTTTCGCTTTTCCGCCCTACGGCCCTCTGGTCTTTCGGGTACGGTCTCTACTACGCGCATGTTCACGCGCCATTTCATGATCGAATGACCTCACCGGAGGCGACATGGATGGACTGACGAAAGTGTCCCAGCTTGTGGAAAGGCCGGCGGACCCGAGCAGCGATCACTCACCCAGTTAACACTTCTCGTACTTCCAGTTGCGCGCCTTGCCCTCGGCCAGCCACGCCAGCGCCTAGCCCATGCGGCGCAGCCGCGTTGCTTCGGTCTTGGCCTCGTCGATCCAGATCACGTACTCGCGCTTGAAGCTCGCGCTGCCGGCGTTGAAGACCTTCTGCGCGGCCTTGTTGGCCTTCAGCGCCGTGGCCAAGTCGTCCGGCACCACCAGCGCCTCGGGCGCCGCCTTGGGCCTGGTGGCGGCCTTGACGCCTTCGTCATTGAGCTTCATGGCCCGCTTGAGCACCGCCGTCAGCTCTTTTTTGGAAGGCAGGTCTTTGACCGAGGCAAGGCGCCCAAAGTGGCCCATCGACTCCTTTTCCGCCAACTCCGGAAACAGGATCGCCCCCCTCCAGAATCCCAGCGCGCAATGCGCCGTAAACGCCGACATCTGGCACAGCATGCCCTTGTACTGGAAATGCGGCCGGCTCCACTTCATGGTCTCTTCAACGTCGGGACAGGCGGCGTGGATCACTTCGCGCAGGTGCGTGAGGATCGGCTGCGCAAACGCAGGGGACGCTGCGATATAGGCGTCGATACGGGGATCAAGGGTAGGCATGGCGACAATATAGCAGCAAAAAAATGGCCGGCCATGCGCGACCGTTCACCAGTGGCGGGCGTGAAAAAACCGCCAGGGCTTGCGCGCTTGCGGTCTTTGCTGGCTTGACGCCGGGGTGCTCGCGACAGCGCGCACAGCCCTATTTACTGCGAAATACGATCCGTGCCTTGCTCAAGTCGTAAGGCGTCATTTCGACACTGACTTTATCCCCTGGCAGGATGCGGATGTAATTTTTGCGCATCTTGCCGGAAATGTGGCCGAGTACAACGTGGCCGTTTTCCAGGGATACTTTAAAAGTTGTATTTGGCAGGCTTTCCAGCACCCGCCCTTCCATTGCGATAACGTCGTCTTTTGCCATTCTATTCCCCTGTTCAATTCAGTAAAGCTGCGAGATGCATGATGATCATGGCAGCGGCAAATCGCCTGCTCTTGCCCCGACGCAAACTCGGGGTAAATCGTTGCCATTTGCAACACATCTTAAAAAAAAACCGCCAGCGCTTGCGCACCGGCGGTGTTGTGTCGGCCGGAGCCATTTTCGTATTATACAGCAGCGGGCGCCGCTTCGTTACCTTCAGCAGCTTTCATCGACAGTTTGAGGCGGCCGCGGTCATCAGTTTCGAGAACTTTGACGCGCACTGCCTGGCCTTCTTTCAGGTAATCGGCCACGGCATTGACACGCTCGTTGGCGATCTGCGAGATGTGCAGCAGGCCGTCTTTGCCTGGCATGACCTGGACGATCGCGCCAAAATCGAGCAGCTTGAGCACGATGCCATCGTAGGTCTTGCCGACTTCAACCGATGCGGTCAGCTCTTCAATGCGGCGCTTGGCTTCCTGGCCGGCAGCAGCATCGACCGACGCGATCGTGACCACGCCTTCGTCGCTGATGTCGATCTGGGTGCCCGTCTCTTCGGTCAGCGCGCGAATGACTGCGCCGCCCTTGCCGATGACGTCACGGATTTTCTCAGGGTTGATCTTGATGGTGATGAGGCGCGGTGCGAAGTCCGACAGTTCGGTCTTCACGTGCGGCATCGCCTTTTGCATTTCACCGAGGATGTGGTGGCGTGCTTCCTTGGCTTGCGCCAGTGCCACTTGCATGATTTCCTTGGTGATGCCCATGATCTTGATGTCCATCTGCAGCGCGGTGATACCCGTTGGGGTACCGGCTACCTTGAAGTCCATATCGCCCAAGTGATCTTCGTCGCCCAGGATGTCGGTCAGCACGGCGAACCTGCCGCCTTCCTTGATCAAGCCCATCGCGATGCCGGCCACGTGCGCCTTCATTGGAACGCCAGCATCCATCAGTGCCAGGCAACCGCCGCACACCGACGCCATCGACGAGGAACCGTTCGACTCGGTAATTTCCGACACCAGGCGCACCGAGTACGAGAAGTCTTCAGGGTTGGGCAGCGCTGCGATCAGCGCGCGCTTGGCCAGGCGGCCGTGGCCGATTTCGCGGCGCTTTGGCGTACCGACACGGCCGGTTTCGCCGGTGGCGAACGGAGGCATGTTGTAATGCATCATGAAGTCGTCGGTGTACTCGCCCATCAGCGCGTCGATCTTCTGGCTGTCGCGGGCGGTGCCCAGCGTGGCCACAACCAGCGCCTGGGTTTCGCCGCGCGTAAACAGCGCCGAACCGTGGGTGCGCGGCAGGATGCTGGTGCGAATGGCGATCGGACGCACGGTGCGGGTGTCGCGGCCATCGATGCGCGGCTCGCCGTTCAGGATCTGCGAACGCACGACTTTGGCTTCGATGTCGAACAGGACGTTACCGACGTCGACATTGTCCGGCGCCGTGGTACCGGCGGCGGCGGCGTCTTCCTTCAGTGCGGCATACACGTCGGCAAAGGTCGCCTTCAGCTTGGCGGTACGGGCGACCTTGTCCTTGATCTGGTAGGTTTCGTTGATCTTGGCGTCGGCCAGTTCTTTGACGCGGGCAATGAGCGCCTCGTTCTTGGCCGGTGGCGCCCACTGCACTTCAGGCTTGCCGCCGTCGCGCACCAGGTCGTGGATGGCGTCGATGACCGCTTTCATCTGGTCGTGACCAAAAACTACAGCGCCGAGCATGATTTCTTCGGACAACTGATCCGCTTCCGATTCCACCATCAGCACGGCCGTTTCGGTACCGGCAACAACCAGGTCCATCTGCGATGTCTTGAGCTGGGTGGTGGTCGGGTTCAGGATGTACTGGCCGTTGGCGTAGCCGACGCGCGCTGCGCCCACAGGGCCCGAAAATGGCACGCCCGACACGCACAGCGCGGCCGATGCGCCGATCATCGCGGCGATGTCCGGATCGATTTCAGGGTTGACCGACAGAACGTGGATGATGACCTGGACTTCGTTCAGGTAGCCTTCCGGGAACAGCGGGCGGATCGGACGATCGATCAGGCGGCTGGTAAGTGTTTCTTTTTCGGATGGACGGCCTTCGCGCTTGAAGAAACCGCCCGGGATTTTACCGGCAGCGTACGTTTTCTCGACATAATCGACGGTCAGCGGGAAGAAGTCCTGGCCTGGCTTGGCGTCTTTGCGCGCAACCACGGTCGCCAGAACGACGGTGTCCTCGATCGATACCATCACGGCGCCGGACGCCTGGCGTGCGATTTCGCCCGTTTCCAGGGTCACTTGATGCTGGCCGTACTGGAAGGTTTTCGTAACTTTATTAAACATGGGTAATCCCTTTCTAATTGCCGACAGATTTTCAGGGGCTGTCGTTCACCTCACCACAGGCAACACTCGTTGCCTCTCCAACATAATTCGACTGCAAAATGCAAAATGCCTGCACAGCAAGCTGCGCAGGCATTTCTTGTTAAACGTGTGGCTGCAAAAATTACTTACGCAGACCCAGTTTGGCGATCAGATCGCGGTAACGGGCAGCGTCCTTGCTTTTCAGGTAGGACAGCAGGCTCTTACGACGGTTGACCATCATGATCAGACCACGGCGGGAGTGGTGATCTTTAGCGTGAGCTTTGAAGTGGCCGTTCAGTTCGTTGATGCGCGCGGTCAGCAGTGCGACCTGAACTTCAGGGGAGCCGGTGTCGTTTTGCGCACGGGCGTTGTCAGCGATAATCGCTGCTTTGTTGATGTTTTCTACGGTCATGATTTACCTTTCACATGCGGTGCAAGAGTCGCAACCCAGCGCACCGTGAACTTCGATTGATGAACCGGCCAAAACGGCCAGACCGGCAAGTATAAGCGAAAACCCTCCGTGTCGCCAGTGCGCGCTGCATTTGACTGGTGCAGAATGGTGTTTTAGCGGCTTTTCGCCGTACGCGAGGTGGTCTTTATGCACATGGTAGCCAAATTGACCTTGCTGGCAGCGGCCGGTACGCTGGCCGGCTGCGCCGGCATGCTGCGCACCCCGCCGGCCATTGGCGACAGCCTGGCCGTCGTCACTGCCAAGTTCGGCCAGCCGACGGCGCGCTACCCTGCCCCATCCGGACAAGTACTCGAATACGCGACCGGTCCCTTTGGCCAGGCGACCTGGATGGCGCGCATGGGGCCGGACGGCCGCCTGGCCAGTTTCGAGCAGGTTCTCACTGGCGAAATATTTGCCACGATCAAAATCGGCGTCGCCACCAAGGCGGACGTGCTGCACACGCTGGGCCGTCCGGCGGAACGCTCTTACCTGGCGCTGCCCGACCTGGAAGTGTGGTCTTACCGTTACAAGGAAAGCGGCGTGTGGAATTCGATGATGCACGTGCACTTCGACCGCGGCGGCATCGTACGCATGATGCAAAACGGACCAGACCCGATGTACGAAGAAAAACGACTATTTCGCGATTGATAATCTTCTGCGCAATAACCAACAGTTTCCGAGCACCCGCTCGCTGGTTATATTGACACGCCCGAAATCTTCACGTTAAATCAAGTGGCGTGCGCGGCAACGACACCGCAAAAAACGTAGCGCCCATCTCAACGAACCCGGAAAGTCACCATGTCATTTAAAGTCATTGCTGTTGCGTTAACCCTCGTTGGTGTTCATGCAATCAGCATGGGCCAGGCCCTGGAAAAAAATGGATTGCCCTGTGTCGCCGAGCTGTGCGTCGGCGACGGCATCGCGGAGCTGTCCAAGATCCAATGGACGCCGGCCCAGGGCTCGTACAAGGTCAACAACAAGGTGCAGCTAACGTCCGATAAAAAACTGACTGAAGATGACTTGCGCGTGCTGTCGATGACGTATCCGGCGGCGGGCGACGCCGCGCCTTTCCTGCACGACCGCATTTTCGATGCGTCGGCGCTGCCTGCGCTCGGGCGCGTTACGGCCGCTTGCCAGACCAATGAACTGACCGGCTTTTACAACGCCAACGGCGACACCCCGACGCGGGTGGGCATCAGCCTCACGCCGAACCTGACCGACCCGACTCGGCAAGCGTGGACGGTGACGACGATCACGCGCGAATTCCCGTCGGCCGTGTCGAATGACGAGCGCGCCGCGGTCACCAAGCTGCTCACCCGCCGCTACGGCAAATTCGGCGCGGGCAGCCGGACGGTTCCGGACCGGCCGGGCGAAGGCCGCTTTTTCCCGAGCGGAATGACAAAATTCGGTTTCGGCTTGTCGCTGTTTCGCGGCAATGACGAAGCGGCCCGTCTGATGATGCATTCAGCCTGCGCGGACAAGGCCAAGTCCAGCTAAACCATAGCGCCGAGCACGAAGGAGCGCCACGCGGCCCCCAAGGTGCCGCCCGGCGCTCCTTTTTATTGCCGGGCCTGCCCGCACAACACCCACTTTATACTCCCGGCGATGCGCAAATCGCCCGTCCACGTCGCGTCCGGCCATCGCCTCATCGGGGTAGCGGCGACCATTGCGGTGCATATTGCACTGGCGCTGTGCTGGCTGTTGACAAGCCAGGTCAGGGTCGACGCCGACGGGGCACCGGCCGCGACGATTCAGTGGATCGATGTGCGGCCGGGCGCTGCCGTGGCCGTCATGCCGCCCGTTGCCAGGGTCGCACCCGTGGTGCACAAAAAGACTGTAGCGCCGCAGCTGACGCTTGTGACGCCAGTCCTGGCGAAGCCGGCGCCGGCTTCACAGGAGGCGGCGCCTGGCCCGGCCACGGTGCAGGCGCCGTCCGGAAAAAGCGCGTACGAGATGATGCAGCAGGCGCGCCGCGATATCGGCAAGATCGACCGGGAAATCAAGAAGGAGTTTCCGGAGCAGCACATCAAGAAGCCGGTCGACACGGCGCAATCACGGCTCGAAAAAGGCATTGCGCTGGCAAACGAACTGGCGCCGCCCAGGTGGTATGAGCAGGCCAAGGTCAAGGAGCTGATCGACCCGGGTCAATATGGCCGCAAGCGCTACCGCGTCGTTACGGCGTACGGCACCTATTGCATGACGTATGAATCGGCGCATTCGCCCGACGGCAGGGATCAGGCCACCCGCAACAGCGCGCCGAAGATGACGATCTGCCCGGAGCACGAGGAGCCGGCCAAGGCGCAGCAGTGGTAGGAGCGCCGCCACGCAGTGCCGGAAACGACACAATCACGCTTTTCCTTCAGCCTTGCCGCGAATCGCGCGCCGTGCACAGGGGATCGGTGTACACTATTTGTATTGCCTTATGGAAATAACATCATGAGTATCTCCGCACTGGGCGCCGGCTTATCCGGCATGATTGCCAACCAGCAGGCGCTGGATGTGGAAGCGCGCAACGTCGCCAACATGAATACGGCCAACTTCCAGCCCCAGCAGGCAGCATTCAAGGAATCGGGTCCGAACGGCGGCGTGACGCTGTCAGCCGAAGGACGCGGCATGGCGGCCGCCGAAGGCGGCACCGATATTGCCGCGTCGCTGACCAGTTCAATGATGTACGAAGTGGGCTTCAAGCTGTCGGCCAAGGTCGTGCAGGCAGCCGATGATCGCATCGGCATGCTGATCAACATTCGCGCCTGATCACGGAAAGCGCGCCAGCAGTTCCTTCTGCGCCGCCTTGCCCTTGCCCGTCAGTTTCAACAGCGCAATCCGGGAACGCGCGCCCGCCGGCAGTTCAAGGGCACTGCTCACGGATAACTCAAGCAGCAGTTCCAGCAAAGCACCCGTGTCCTTCGGGGGCGTAACGTCGCCCATGTCCAGCACCACGCACAGCATGCCAATGACACGCTGCGGCATCGAGGGATGCGCGCGCGCGGCGCTGGCAAGGCTCTTGGCATAACGCGCGCTTTTCCCGATCAAGGACAGCAAGGTCCAGCGCATCTCCTGCGCGATCTGCGTCGCATCGGCGCGCTCCTCGAGCAGCACGGCCACGAAGGCGTCGACTGCCACTGCAAGCTGCCCCGCCTCTTTTGCCCCAAGCGCCAGCGCGATCATCTTGACGGCGCTTGGCGTAACGGGAACCGTGGGATCCATCAGCGGCGTGAGGTAAGCCTTGTCGTGCCAGCGCGCCTCCAACCAGTCGATGTTGCGGCCGATCCGGTACGCGCCGTCGGCGAAAAAAGCTTCCAGGCTGGAAGGCAGCACCGAAGCGGCATACAGCAGGTTGCTCTCGCCCCAGCTGAAATAGCGGCAGTCGCCAATGCCATGGCGGCGAATCGCGATCAGGCTGGGGTCCGGGTTGCTCGCTGCCGGCTGCACGTCAAGGACGATGTACGGGACCGGCGGGGGCCCGGCCCACGCAGCGACCGACCAGGCATAGCGGGCGGCGATGGCGCCGTCCGGCCCCAAGTCGCCAAAGGCGAGCAGCACGCGCGCATCATCCTGGTCCGGCTGGCGAATCCGGGCGGCGGCCTGAAACAGCGCCGGCTCGTCGCCCATGTCCACATCATCTCCCAATGCATAGCGGCACGCCTGCACGAACGGCGTTTGCGCAAGCGCCTGCAAACGCGGGAGCGCCTGCGCTCCTTGCCCCGCGGGCAAGCGCAGCAGTGCGCGCACCTGTTCGTCGAGGATTGACACGGCGCCCGCCCGCGCGTGGGCTTCGATACGCTCGCACAGCACCAGCGGATCGATGAAGCCGCGCTGGTGCGTCGCGCTCGACAAGGGAGCCAGTCCGCCGTGCCGGGTGACGAACACGGTCAGGTCCGCCATGCGGCGCTTCAGGTCGCCGTTCGAGGAGCGCGTGTCGAGCGCGGCAAAAGAGAGCGTTGCGTCAAACACGGCCCCCAGCATGCGCGCCAGTGCGCCGGCCACGTCACGGTCTGCAGCGAGCATCTTCAACCCACGCTTTAACACGGGCAGGAATCGCTCTTGCGCGCTCTTGAGCGCAGGCGCCAGGCGCGCCAGAGCTTCCAGCGCGCGCTCGAAGTCGTCGATGGCCGCTTCGTTTTCGAAAACATAGGCGATGGTTTGCACCAGTTCGTCTATATCGTTGAGCGGGACAAGCTTGCGCGATGGATCCAGCGGCGCCAGCACGCCGATGGGCAGGTGCGTATCGACGCTGGGCAGCTGGTAGCTTGCTGGAGCTGCCACACCGACCAGCATGGCCAGCGCAGGGCGGTGCAGTGCCGACACATGCGGCAGCATGGCTGCCAGGTCGGAGCGCGTCGCCTCGTCGCACCCCCATGCCGCGATGCGAGCGATCACCTTTTTGTGCACCTCGCCCGCCTCGTGCGCGAGCGCGCGCTGGGCCAGCGCAGCGGCGCGGTGTGCGGTCGCAGGATCATTCTTGACCACCGCGTCGAGCAGCTTGAGTGCCGCATCGACCTGTCCTTTGACGGCCGACGACATGACGGGAACCAGGGCGTCGAGCACATCGTCGCACCCGACGCGCCCTGCCTTGACCAGCGCGCCCACTGCATTGAGCGCCAGGGCGACGGTGGGGGGAATGCGGCTGTGGCACAGGGCCAGATAGCGCGCGGACAAGCCGGTCATTTGATCGAGCGTCGGCGCCAACTGTTCGTGAAAGCGCGAGAACCAGCCGCTGCGAAATTGTGGCCAGTCTTTCTCGAGCGTACCGATGCAGCGATCAAGCAGCTGGGTCCGGTCGAGCCTGCCCTCCTTTGCCAGCTGCAGCAATGCGAACGTCCAGCTATTGCCAAACGAATATTTCTCCACACCAGACATATTCAAGTCGCTGGTGCCTTCTACGTCGAAGAGGCGCAGCAAGTGGCCGTCCAGCAGTGCGGGGTCGGCGTCGATCGCCGCGAAGATCGACGGTGCGCCCTTCTTGAGCTGTGGAAGTGCCATCAAGCCAAGGATGTAGGCGTCGTTGCCAGGCCGGTCGGACAAGCCGTCGCACACCAAACGCTGGGCGACGGTAAAGTACACAGGGCGGCTGCTCACCAGCTCCGTGGCGAGGCCGCGCAAGGCCGTCGCTTCGAGCAGGTCAAGGTGCGGATATAGCGTATCCTGGTATTGCCAGTGTTCGCTCCGTTCAAGGCTGCCGCCGCAAAAAAACAGTGCGGCGCCGGCAGCCGACAAATGTTCCTGGCTTACTTGCGTGCCCCACCAGGATGCTGCCTTGCCGTCCCGCTCCCAACGGCCAGCCTGCAGACGGCTTTCCAGATGCTTGAGCGTTGCGGCGTGCGCCTCGCGGTCCTGAGCCGTCATCTGCCGCAATGCCGCAATGACGGCGTCGAAGTCGCCGCTGCGGATGGACGCTTCGAGCACGCAGTGGGCCTGGAAAACGCTCTCGTTCTTCATGTGGTTCCCTTGGGGCGGCCTGAGGGTAGTTCGGAGCGCAGCGCTTCTGCCGCCAGTACATGCTTGCAAGGCCCGCGCGCGCCCTGGTATTTTCCAAACCATGGACAGGTGCAAGCCAGTTCGCCCTCCACTTCGCGCACCCGGTGCAGCACACCGCCGCTGCGCACCGACGCTTTAAACGGGGCGGCGCGCTCCACGCTGACGGCGCCTTCGGCAAGCAGGACGCGGGCGAGCGCCATGCGGGGATGCATGTCCTCGATCAGCGAGAGGTCGAACGGCAGCACCCGATGAAAGTACTGGCCTTGCGTGACGTCGAATCCGGCAAGGCCAGAGACGCCCAGCACGCGCAGCGCGTCTTCCACCTGCGTTTTCTCGAGCGACAACGTGCGCGCCAGCTCTTGCGCGTCCAGGCTGGCCTGCCACTGCAGCTGCGCGCGGACGCTGGCAACGGCGCCATCATTACCCGCGCTCATCAGCGCGCGCAGCGCCTGGCCTTCGCCGGAAAAGCCGCGCCAGGTTTCGGCCGAGAGCACCAGCGACAGGCGCATGTGGCCAAAGTCCAGCACCCAGGCGCTGGCCTGCTGGGCATCGTCGGCATACACGGTCAAGCTTTTCGCTTTCGGCAGCAGCAGTTCAAGCACGCGCAGGCGCGACGTATCGGCCACGCGTACGCCATTTGCATCGGGCCGCGCCGTGGTGCGCAGGCCGCCCGGCCCGGCCAGGACCCAGAGCGGTGTTTTGCTGGTGGACGCCTTGGGTAATGTGCGAAAAAAGCGCAGCGCTTCAATACCGCCCGCGTCGATCCGCTTGCGCATCGACGCCTGGTAGGACTGCACCTCGAGCATTCCACGTATCCAGCGCAGCGGCAAGGCGACTTTCTTCTCCACCATATCGCTCTCGCCCGAACGCAGGCGCAGCGCGTCGCGGCCCACCGACAGGGCCAGCCCGTCGGCATCGCGCACCCGGGCCAGCGCCGCGCGCATCGGGGCGTTGAAGTCGACGTTGGTGGTGCCTTTGGCGACGACGTCGCCGTCATACGCGCCGGGCAGCATGTCAACCCGAATATACGCGCTGCAGCAGCCGGAAAAGCCTTCGAAGCGCAGCACGCCCCCGCCGGCGGTAACCACCGGATCGGCCAGGGCAAGCAGACGCGCCAGCGTATTGGCGGGCACAAAAAAGCGCGACCCGACGATCAGGTGCACTGCGCTTAGCAGTTCCGCCGAGAGGCGCGGCGACGTCAACTGGCCTTCAAAAAAATGCGGATGCAGGCCAGCGGCGCTGGACGTGGCCAGCTGCAGTTGCGGCCGGCCGTCGTCGCTTAGCTGCGAAGGCGCGCTATAGCTGTACGCATGATTGAGCGCGGCCAAGAGGTCCTAATGCTGCGGATTGACGCGCTCGACCTTCGAGTGCAACTTGTTCAGCCCCGACAGGTACGCCTTGGCCGAGGCCACGATGATGTCCGGGTCCGAGCCCACGCCGTTGACGATGCGCCCGGAACGCGACAAGCGCATCGTCACTTCGCCCTGCGACTGAGTGCCGTTGCTGATGGCGTTGATCGAAAACAGCACCAGCTCGGCGCCGCTGGCCGCTTCCTTTTCAATGGCGTTGACGGTGGCGTCGACTGGGCCATCACCCTCGCCTTCGCAGGTAAATTCCTTGTCGTCGATGGCGAACACCACTTTGGCGCTGGGCGTCTCGCCGGTTTCGGAGCGCTGCGACAGCGACACGAAGCGGTAATACTCGCCCTCGTGCGCGTGGTCTTCCTCGGACACCAGGGCCGAGATGTCCTCGTCGAAAATCTCGCTCTTGCGGTCGGCCAGCTCCTTGAAGCGGGCAAAGGCGGCGTTCACTTCCCCTTCGGACGCCAGCGCAATGCCCAGTTCCTCCAGGCGCGCCTTGAAGGCATTGCGGCCGGACAGCTTGCCGAGCACGATCTTGTTGGCGGCCCAGCCCACATCTTCGGCGCGCATGATCTCGTAAGTTTCGCGCGCCTTGAGGATGCCGTCCTGGTGAATGCCCGAGGCATGCGCAAAGGCGTTGGCGCCTACCACCGCCTTGTTCGGCTGCACGGCAAAACCGGTGATCTGCGAGACCATTTTCGAGGCCGCCACGATCTGCGTGGTGTCGATGCCCAGCTGCAGGCCGAAGTAGTCGCTGCGGGTGCGCAGCGCCATGACAACTTCCTCGAGCGCGGTGTTGCCGGCGCGCTCGCCCAGGCCATTGATGGTGCACTCGATCTGGCGCGCACCGCCGATCATCACGCCGGCCAGCGAGTTGGCCACGGCCAGTCCCAGGTCGTTGTGGCAGTGGACCGACCAGACCGCCTTGTCCGAATTGGGAATGCGTTCGCGCAGGCGCTTGATGGTGGCGCCGAACACTTCGGGTACCGCGTAGCCGACCGTGTCGGGAAAGTTGATGGTGGTGGCGCCTTCGGCGATCACGCCTTCGAGCACGCGGCACAGGAAGTCTTGGTCGGAGCGGCTGCCGTCTTCGGGTGAAAATTCGATGTCGTCGGTGTACTGGCGCGCGCAGCGGATGGCCGCAAGCGCCTGCTCATAAACCTGTTCAGGCTCCATGCGCAGCTTCATTTTCATGTGCAGGGGCGAAGTGGCGATGAAGGTGTGGATGCGCTTGCGCGCGGCCATCTGCAGCGCCTCGGCAGCGCGCGCGATGTCGCGCTCGTTGGCACGCGAGAGCGAGCAGACGGTGGAATCTTTGATGACGGCGGCGATCGCGCGGATCGCCTCGAAGTCGCCCGGCGAAGCGGCCGCGAAGCCCGCCTCGATGACGTCCACGCGCATGCGCTCGAGCTGGCGCGCGATGCGCACTTTTTCATCCCTGGTCATGGAGGCGCCGGGCGACTGCTCGCCGTCGCGCAGGGTGGTGTCGAAAATGATCAGGCGGTTCGGGTCAGTCATGGCTTCTCCAGTTGTCAAGAAGTGAAATGCAGGCACCGCCACGCCGACCCGGCGTCGGTCAGCGGCGCTCGCTCGGGTCGAGTAGATCGTCGTCGGTTTGCACGATGCTCACCGGCTTGCCTTTTGCAAGGCGCCACAGGAACACGCCGTAACCGGACAAACCATATAAAACAAAAATGGCGGTCAACACCTTGGGCGGGTCGATCGACACCAGCGCCAGGCCCAGGACGATCAGAAACACGACGATGAACGGCACCGATTTGCGCAGGTTGACCTCCTTGAAGCTGTAGAACGGCACATTGGTCACCATCGACAGGCCCGCGAACAGCGTGATGCCAAAGGCGAACCAGCGCAGCAGGATCGGGCTGTAGCCCAGGTCGGTGACGATCAGGATGAAGCCGGCCACCATGGCCGCGGCGGCCGGGCTGGGCAAACCCTGAAAGAAGCGCTTGTCGACGACTTCAATATTGGTGTTGAAGCGCGCCAGGCGCAGCGCGGCGCACGAGCAGTAGACAAAGGCGGCGATCCAGCCCCATTTGCCCGGCAGCGTGCGCAGCGACCATTCGTAGATCACCAGCGCCGGTGCAGCGCCAAAGCTGACCATGTCGGACAGGCTGTCGTACTGGGCGCCAAATTCGGATTGGGTATTGGTCAGGCGCGCGACGCGGCCATCGAGCCCATCAAGCACCATGGCCACGAAGATGGCCCAGGCGGCCAGCTCGAAGCGCAAATTCATGGCCTGAACGATGGCGTAAAAGCCGCAGAACAGCGCCGCCGTGGTGAACGCGTTGGGCAGCAGGTAAATGCCGCGCGCGCGCACGGGATTGCCGTCGGCGTCGATCTTGCGCCGGCCAATGCTTTTAAAGCGGGTGAAACGCGAGATGTTCCCGGTTTTCGCTTTCGGCTGGTTGCCGCTCTTTCTGCGGCGGGGGAAGGAGGCCATAAGTGTCCGTTTCAAGTGTTGGGGGCATCGCGCGGTCGCGCCCGGACAGGGCGAGCGGGCGAGCCCACTTATTATAGTGGGCGGACCGGCTACTTAGCGAATCGGTATGCTTGCTTGAACGTGCCCCTCCCCCGTGATGGTTGCTATTTGAACTTTACCTTGCCCACCAGGCGCATTTGCAGCGTGGTGTCGCCCGGCTCGAAGCTTGGCTCGGCCACTTGCTGCTCATTCATCGCCTGCGAGCGCATCAGTCTTGGTGCCGCTGCGCTGCCCGCCTGGGCGTCGCCGGTGTAGTTGCCAGAGCCTTCAAAGTCGATCGTCTCGACCACGGCGTCGCTGACCTTGCGGCCCATGGCGGCAGCGATCGAGGCAATGCGTTCATTCAAGTTCTGGTACGTGACCTTGATGCGCTGGTCATCGAGCTTTTTGGTGGTGGCCGGGGACAGGCCAAAGCCGATGCCGTTCAGGGCCAGTGTTTTCTGGACGGAGGACGTCATTTTCGGCAGGCCGGCGATGTTGCTCGTTTTTACTTCCAGATATTGGCCAACGCGCCAGCTGGTGGGCAGGCGCGGTTTTTTGACAGCCACGCCGTCGACGGGAACCGGACGGTCTTCGGGGTAGACGGGGTAAGTGTAGTAACCCATGGTCTTGAGGACGGCTTGCGGGTCTTCCTTGCGGACGAGCTCGGTGCCCTGCTTCATTTTTTGGTTGACGCGCGAGGCGGCGGCGGCCTTGTCCTTGTCTTGCTCTTCGACCATGAAGCTCGCTGTCGCTTCGTCGTTGGCGTGGGTAACTTCGCCGGTGGCGGGGACAATGACGAGGGTGCCGGTGGTGGGCACGGTTTGGGCTTGAACGTGTGCTGCGAGAGCCAGGCTGGCGGCCAGCAGGGCGATTTTTTTGGGTGACATTGGGTGTTCTCCGAGTTGAATATCAGGAAAGATACCCGGAAATGGATGTCGCTGGTGGATTTGATATTACTTGTTGCAACTGTAGCGCGCGTTACAGAACTGCTACATTTACCTACATCGTCCTCGCGCACGCGGGGACCCATGGAACATCGGCTCATAGCAAACGTTCTATGGATCCCCGCGTTCGCGAGGACGATGTAACTCTACTGTACCGTCGCCGCTTTTGCGACATCGGCGTGCGCGAGCACGATGTAGGGGTTACTTAGTTTTTCGACTGGTCAACCAGCTTGTTCTTCGCGATCCACGGCATCATCGCGCGCAGTTTCGCGCCGACTTCTTCGATTGGATGCTCGGCGGTCAAACGGCGGCGCGAGATCAAGGTCGGTGCGCCGGCCTTGTTTTCCAGGATGAAGCTCTTGGCGTATTCGCCGGTCTGGATATCTTTCAGGCACTGGCGCATGGCTTCCTTGGTGGCCGACGTCACCACTTTAGGACCGGTCACGTATTCGCCGTATTCCGCGTTGTTCGAGATCGAGTAGTTCATGTTGGCAATGCCGCCTTCATAGATCAGGTCGACGATCAGCTTGAGTTCGTGCAGGCACTCGAAATACGCCATTTCCGGCGCGTAGCCAGCTTCGGTCAGTGTTTCGAAACCGGCTTTGATCAGCTCGACCGCGCCACCGCACAGGACGGCTTGCTCGCCGAACAGATCGGTTTCGGTTTCTTCGCGGAAGTTGGTTTCAATGATGCCGGCACGGCCGCCACCGTTGGCCATGGCGTACGACATGGCGATATCGCGCGCCGAGCCGGACTTGTCCTGGTAGACAGCGATCAGGTGCGGCACGCCGCCGCCTGCCGCGTAGGTGCCGCGCACGGTGTGGCCCGGTGCTTTTGGCGCGACCATGATGACGTCGAGGTCGGCGCGTGGCACGACTTGGCCGTAATGCACGTTAAAGCCGTGCGCAAAGGCCAATACGGCGCCCTGCTTGGCGTGCGGCGCCACGTTTTCGTTGTAGACCTGGGCGATGTTCTCGTCCGGCAGCAAGATCATGATGATGTCGGCAGCCTTGATCGCCTCATCGACTTCCGCCACTTTCAGACCGGCTTGCTCAACCTTGTTCCACGATGCGCCACCCTTGCGCAGGCCGACGGTGACGTTGACGCCCGAATCGTTCAGGTTTTGCGCGTGGGCATGGCCCTGGGAGCCGTAGCCGATGATGGCAACGTTCTTGCCTTTAACGAGGGAGAGGTCGCAGTCTTTGTCGTAAAAAACGTTCATGATATTTCCTATATTTTTAGTGTAATGGTTGTGCTGCGGCGTGGTGCCGACAGCACGATCAAACTTTGAGAATGCGTTCGCCGCGGCCAATGCCGGATCCGCCGGTACGTACCGTTTCGAGAATGGAGGCGCGGTCGATGGAATCGATGAACGCGTCGAGCTTGCCCTTGTTGCCGGTCAGCTCGATCGTGTACGTCTTTTCCGTGACATCGATGATGCGTCCGCGGAAGATATCCGCAGTGCGCTTCATCTCTTCGCGTTCCTTGCCCACCGCGCGCACTTTGATCAGCATGAGCTCGCGCTCGATGTGTGCACCTTCGGTCAGGTCAACCACTTTTACCACCTCGATCAGGCGGTTCAGGTGTTTGGTGATCTGCTCGATGATGTCGTCCGAACCGCTGGTGACGATCGTCATTCGCGACAAGGTGGCGTCTTCGGTCGGAGCAACAGTCAAGGTTTCAATGTTGTAGCCGCGCGCCGAGAACAGGCCCACCACGCGCGAGAGCGCACCGGCTTCGTTTTCAAGCAAGACAGAAATAATATGGCGCATTACAGGTCCTCCGATCCGAGCAGCATTTCGGACAGACCTTTGCCCGCCTTGACCATCGGCCAGACGTTTTCAGATTGGTCGGTAATGAAGTTCATGAACACCAGCCGGTCCTTCATGGCGAACGCTTCCTGCAGCGCGCCGTCGACGTCGCTTGGCTTTTCGATCTTCATGCCGACGTGCCCATAAGACTCGGCCAGCATCGAAAAGTCGGGCAGCGAATCCATGTAAGACTCGGAATAGCGCGAACCGTAATCGATCTGTTGCCACTGGCGAACCATGCCGAGGAAACGGTTATTGAGCAAAATGATTTTCGGCGTCAAGTGATACTGCTTGCAGGTGGCAAGTTCCTGGATGCACATCTGGATCGAACCTTCGCCCGTGATGCAGGCAACGGTCGCGCCGGGGTTGGCCATCTGCACGCCCATAGCGTACGGCAAGCCCACGCCCATGGTGCCCAGACCGCCCGAATTGATCCAGCGGCGCGGCTTGTCGAAGCGGTAGTACTGGGCCGCCCACATCTGGTGCTGGCCCACGTCGGAGGTGATGAAGGCGTCGCCCTTGGTGATGTCCCACACTTTTTCGACCACGGACTGCGGCTTGATGACCAGGCTCGAGTCAGCGTAGGCCAGGCACTTGCGCCCGCGCCATTCATTGATCTGCTTCCACCAGTCCTTGATGCCGGCTGGATTGGGTTTGGCTTCGGCCGCTTCCAGCTGCGACAGCATTTCGATCAGCACGTCCTTGACGTTGCCGACGATGGGAATGTCGACCTTGACGCGCTTGGAAATCGACGAGGGATCGATGTCGACGTGAATGATCTTGCGCGGATTGGAGGCAAAGTGCTTCGGGTTGCCGATCACGCGGTCATCAAAGCGCGCGCCAATGGCGATCAGGACGTCGCAATGCTGCATCGCCATGTTCGCTTCATAGGTGCCGTGCATGCCTGGCATGCCGACGAAGTTGTCGCTCGAGGCGCGGTAAGCGCCCAGGCCCATCAGCGTATTGGTGACCGGAAAGCCGAGCTTGTCGACCAGCCGGTTCAGTTCGGGCGAGGCATTGGCCAGGATCACGCCGCCGCCGGTGTAAATCATCGGGCGTTCGGCTTGCAGCAGCAATTGCACGGCCTTGCGGATCTGGCCCGCGTGGCCCTTGTCGACCGGCTTGTACGAACGCATCTCGACTTCCTTCGGATAGTCGTAGACGCACTTGTGCATGCTGATGTCTTTGGGAATATCGACCAGGACGGGACCCGGACGGCCGGTCCTGGCAATAAAGAATGCTTTCTTGATCGTCGAGGCGAGGTCTTTCACGTCCTTGACGAGAAAGTTATGCTTGACGCAAGGGCGGGTGATGCCGACGGTGTCGCATTCCTGGAACGCATCCTGGCCAATCGCGTGGCTCGGCACTTGCCCGGAGATCACGACCATCGGAATCGAATCCATGTACGCGGTCGACAAGCCAGTGACGGCATTGGTCACGCCGGGACCTGACGTCACGAGGGCCACGCCCACGGTGTTCGAGCTGCGCGAATAGGCGTCGGCTGCGTGCACGGCGGCCTGCTCGTGGCGTACTAAAACGTGCTGGAATTTGTCTTGATTGAAGATGGCGTCGTAGATGTAGAGTACGGCTCCGCCCGGATATCCAAAGACGTGCTTGACGCCCTCTTCGGCCAGACAACGTACTAAAATCTCAGCGCCCGTGATGGGAACTGCTGCTTCGTTGTTCATGATACATTCCTTTCAAAACCCATTGGGAGGTGATCGGATGCTCTTTCCTAACGAGAGTCGGGTATCGATACAGTGCTCAGGCTTCCCTTCTTTCTGCGGTTACGTCGATCTTTCATCTCGCCGTAGGGAGATTACAAACCGGCGCTAAACGCAACTCGTTTGGCATGAGTTTCTGTAGCGATTACTACGAACCTCTCGCGCTTATGGCGCGGGTTAGAGCAAACTGCCTACATATGAAAGCGCGTCATGTCGAGGATGGCCTTGTGTGCCGGTCTCAACTAGACCATACAGCTTCGAGGTTGCAAAGCATTCTATACCTTACCGCGCTGCACCATTTTGGTCAAGGACAAAAAGACCGAATTCTCCCGTTTACAGCGTGTCTTAAAGGAAACAAGACTAAATTCAATGCAAAACTTGCCATTTTTTGCTAGCATGCGTCAGTTTTCCGAGAAGCCACCCCTCCACCGCGCACCGCATGGCCACAGACAAAGAACTTTCGGACTTCCTTGAGAACGTAGAACGGCGTGCTTTCAAGCAAGCCGTGTACGCCGTTCGCAAGGATGAATCCGCGCTCGACATCGTGCAGGACGCGATGATCAAGCTTGCCGAGAAATACGGCGACAAGCCGGCGGCCGAATTGCCGATGCTGTTCCAGCGCATTTTGCAAAACACCATACTCGATTATTTCCGGCGCGAGAAAGTGCGCAATACCTGGGTCAGTTTGTTCGGGGCAATGGGGAAAAGGGATGGCGACGACGAGGACTTTGATATACTCGAATCATTCGAGGCCCAGGAGGGGTCGGCGGCTGCGGAATCGAGCGCCGATCTGGTCGAACGCATGCAAACGCTGACGATTATCGATGCGGAAGTACAAAAGCTCCCCGCGCGTCAACGGGAAGCCTTCCTCATGCGTTACTGGCAAGACATGGATGTGGCTGAAACGGCCGAAGCGATGGGGTGTTCCGAGGGGAGCGTCAAGACGCACTGTTCGAGAGCGACTCACGCACTGGCTGAATCGCTGAAAGCCAAGGGAATAAAACTATGAACTCCGACGACCTCAATTTCGCCTACAAGGTGCGCCACGCGCTCAACGAGCATGCTGAGCAACTGCCCTCTTCCACGGTCGATCGGCTCGCTGCGGCGCGCAAGGCGGCCATGGCACGCAAAAAGCCCGATGCGCCCGTGCGCCTGGCGCAGCGCCAGATGGCCGGCAATATCGGTTCACTGTTTTCCTTTTCCACGCTCGGACGCATGGCCGTCATCGTGCCGCTGCTCGCGCTCGTGGTCGGCCTGGCCGGCATTTATGAATACGAAGAGCAGCAGCGCATTTCCGAGATGGCCGAGCTGGACGCGGCCTTGCTGGCCGACGACCTGCCGCTGACGGCCTACCTTGACACCGGCTTTAATGCCTACCTGGAAAAGCGCACGCAATAAGGATGACTCCAATCACGTTCCCACTTCGCGCTATCGCCGTTGCCGTTGCCGCCCTGTCGATTGCCAGTAGTGCCGCGGCGCGCCAGGCTGCGCCGGCAGTTGCCCCGCCAGTTGCCCAGTCACCGGCCGTCAAGGCGCCGGTGGCGGTGACGACTGACAAGCCGCTGTGGAAAACGCTGTCGGGCCCGCAACAGATCGCGCTCGATCCACTCAAGGCCGAGTGGGACAATATGGAAGGCCTGCGCAAGCAGAAATGGCTGGAAATTGCAAACCGCTATTCATCGATGAAGCCCGATGAGCAGATGCGCGTGCAAGAACGCATGCGCGCCTGGACCAAGCTGACCCCCGACGAACGGCGCGTCGCCCGCGAGAACTATACGCTGAGCAAAAAACTCGACAAGGGTCAAAAATCGGCCAAGTGGGAGCAGTATCAGCAATTGCCGGAAGAAGAAAAGCGCAAGCTCGCTGCCGACGCCGCCCTCAACAAGCACGTGACCAACCTGCCGCCCAAGTCGCAAGTGAAGCCTGGCGCACCGGTCAAGCCGCTGCCGGCCGCGTCGAACCCGCCTGTTACCAATCCACCACCGGGCAATCCGGCCGTTCCTGTTCCCAATGCAAAATAGCACGTCGCTCGTCGCAACACCTTCCATCAAACGTCGCCTGATCTGCCTGGTTTATGAAGCTTTCCTGGTCGTAGCCGTACTGGCGCTGGCCATGACAGTCTTTTTGATGGCGGTTAAAGGGTACACCGGACCTTTTGTTGAACATGGTCCGAAATTTGTCATTTTCCTCGGCGCGGGCGCCTACTTTATTCATTCGTGGAGCGGCAGCGGCTTTACGCTGGCCATGAAAACCTGGCGCATCAAGGTTGTTCACATTGGTACTGCGCGCGTGCCGTTTCGCAATGCCGCCGTGCGCTACGTCTTTTCTTGGGGTTGGATGTTGCCGGGCGGCTTGATTTACCAAGCGCTGGGATACCACGACCGCGCGTGGGCGGCCATGAGCTTGTCGATGCTCGCAGGAATATGCATCTGGGCAGCAACCGCTTTCCTGGACAAGGATCGGCAATTTCTGCATGACAAGCTTGCGCGTACTCGCCTGATCTGCCTGCCAAAACCGGTCAAGGCGAGCAAAGCGCCGGCCAACACCACGACGTAAGCAAAAAAAGCGTCCGCGGGCGCTTTTTTTCAGTCATCCATCGCCGCAAACAAGCCTGCAGGCAATTCCTGCTCCAGCGTGACGAGTTTGTTGCGCCCTTCGTTCTTCGCCTGCACCAGCGCTTGCTGGGCGCGCGCGATCATGTTTTCGGCCGACTCGGCTGGAAAATTGGTCGTCAGTCCCGTTGAAAACGTGACCGTGCGACCCGGCGTGACCGTGTTCCAGTCGAACCCGGCAACGAAGGCATTCAAGCGGTTCATGGCCAGCACGCCCTGGTGCAGCCAGGTCGCGGGAAGAATGATGCCAAAGACGTCACTGTCGACGCGGCCGAACCGGTCCAGCGTGCGCAGCAGCAGGCACGACTCGCGCGCAATGGTTTGCAGCACCATGTCGCCCGTGTCCGGGCCGATCTGGGCGTTAACATCTTTCAGATGGTCGATGCCGATCACGGCGAAACAGAAAGGCTGGCCGGTGCGCGAGGAGCGCTGCAGCTCCTCGGTGACCAGCTCGACAATGCTGCGCCGGTTGAGCACGCCCGTTAACGGGTCATGCCTGGCGAGGGAATGCAATCGCTCGATTTCGCTATTCTTGTCCGCTAATTGCCGCAGAAGCGGTTCGCAGGAAGGGCAGCCGTCGCATTGTGTGCTCATTGAGAGTCCTCAAGGTTAATCTATGTATCCAGCTTAACGGCTCAGTTACTCTCGATCAAGCATTATTAGCGCTGGTACATCGAGGCGTTTCCCGGCAACTACGTTACGCAAGCTAAATCGCTCTCCACGTCCCCGTGACATCGCGCCCCATGTATGCCATTATCATCACTTTTGCCAAATAACAAAGGTTATCTAATGAACATATCTGTGACAGCTCGGAAAAAACGCGCCATCGCCACGGTGGTGGCTACTGCCCTCTCAGTCTGGGCGCTGGCGGGCTGCGTGACGACGCAGGCGCAGGCCGACGGTTCCACCCGCGTCAACGTGTCGATGTCGCAGGCGCTCGGCCTCAACAGGGCGGCCATGGCGACGCCGGCGGCCCCGCCGCCACAGGCGGTCGTCCCGCAGCCGCCGCGCATGGCGTCGACGCCGGCACAGTCCAAGCCCTCAGGCATCGCTTTGAGCGACAAAACGCGCGCCGCCCTTGCTCAAATGCTGGCCTGCACGACCTTCAAGAGCGGCGACGATGACGTTGTGACAGAGATGAGCAAAAAAGGCGCGTGGGCAGGCGGCATAGCCCACCTGGACCAGCCGGTGATCGTCTTTGGCTTGCCGGTCTCGAAAGTCGAGCTCAGCGGCGATGGATCGGAAGGCACCTACATCGCCTACTTCAGCGGCGTAGACAAACAGCAGCTCATCAAATCCGCCAACTTGAAGTTAAGCAAGGTCGACAAGAACTTCTATTATCGCGACGCCAAGTCCGGCCAGCTATCGTTCAAGCATACCGAGCCGGAAATCTCGCTCAAATGCTACATCGATACGGAAGGCTCATACGCCGACACCGCAAAATCAGCCAAAAAGAAAAAGAAAAACTAAAGCCCCCAAACCCATTTCCGCCGCCAAAAATCAACCCCGGTGAGATTTTACAGGCGGAAACCGAGCTTGAGGCTGATGGATTTGTTGCCGCCGGTGCGGTCGAACTCGGTTGCCACGTTGGCCAGGCCAAGGTTGAAATTGACGCCGGCGAAAATTTTGCTGGCGCTCGGGGTCTCTTTTGCCAGGCTCCCAACGTTCGGCGTCAGCGTGCCCCAGACCTTGCCCACGCCGGCGTACGGGGTGATGTTCAGGAAGCCTTTGGAGACGAGCAGCTCAAGGTTGCGCGTATTCATGTCGAGCTGGTCCACGCCGAACAGGCGCGTCACCGCGGCGCGCACCGCTACCGCTGGCGTCGCGACCCCGCCCTGCAACAAGGCGTACTTGATTTCCGCGCCGCCCAGCTTGATGTTAGAACCGGGAATGGCACTCAGGCTGGCGCCAACGTCGATGCCAAATGGCAGTCCTTTATGAATGTGCAGTTTGGGGATGTACAAGGTGGTGCTGTCTGCGCCCGCTTTTTTCCAGATGTCGCCATGTTCCATCTTGGTCGACGACACTTCCATGCCAATATCGAACCCTGTGATGCCAAGCGGCTCGGCGGGCGACACGCTCTTGTAGCTGCCGGCAGCCGTGAAGTCCTTGGACAATTGCGCGAACTCGGTCTGCGTCAGACTGCGGACGTTGTCCAGGTCGTCGGCAAATGCCGGGGCGCACAGGACGGCTGCAGCGACGAAAATGCATTGAAATTTCATGGTGAAGCCTTTATCTATAATGGGAAAGCAGGCGCATTGTAATAGCGTCTGCGAATTAATGGCGTTGGATTGGCTTGGGGATGGCGTGACAGAGGAACATTGCCCGCTGTGCGGCAGAGTGCTAGGGACGGCCAATGTGGACCGGCACCACCTCGTGCCCAAGACGTTCAAGGGCACGCAGCAGTTCGCGATCCACAAGGTATGCCACCGCAAGATTCATTCGGTATTTACCGAAAAAGAACTGTATAAATCGTTTCACACATGGGAGGCGCTCAAGCGCCATCCTGAAATAGCGACTTTCATCGCCTGGGTGGCGAAGAAAGAGCCGGGCTTTTATTCGCGCACGTTCAGTACGAATACGAAGCGAAGGAAATAGCGCCGCCTCGGCATCACCTCAGCATCGCCTCAGAATTTTTCGTACTCATGCAAATAGCGCCACTGCCCCGCCGGCAGGCTTGCCATCGGCACGCGGCCGATACGGATGCGCTTCATGCTCACGATCGTCAGGTTCACCATGCGGCACATATGCAGGATCTGCCCCGGCTTGACGCCCTTGAGCGCAAAGCGCAAGCGCGTTTCGTTCTGCCAGCTCACTTTCATTGGCGCGATTTCCTTGCCGTTGAAGGTCAGCCCGTGATTGAGCAGCGCCAGCCCCCCTTCGCGGATATCACCGCTCACTTCAACGATGAATTCCTGCTCGACCCGCATCCCTTCGTCCACCAGTTTGCGCGCAACGCGAAAATCTTGCGTGTACACGACCAGGCCGGCAGCCTTGGTGTCGAGCGGCGAACATAGCGTCAGCTTCGACAGGTGGCGCCGCAAGAAGCGCTGCTTGCCGTGGGTGGCTTCCTGCAGCGTCTCGGCGCTCAGCAGCATAGTGGCCGCCTCACCCTCAACGCCCACGCCCGCGTTGTAGCCGGCGCTCTTATGCAGCAGGATCGTCACCGGGACGATTTCGCCAAGCGTCGCATCCGGGTCGATCATCACTTCCTGCTCGTCGAGCACGCGCGCACCCGGCTCTTCGACCAGCACGCCGTCGACGCTGATCCAGCCGCCGGCAATATATTGTTCGGCTTCCGCGCGCGAGCAGGGAATCATTTCGGCCACGCGCTTGGCGAGGCGGATCGAGGAATCGTCGTTCATGAGGCGTGCTGCCAGTCTTTGAAAAAATCGGTGAAGACGTCGAGGATGCGTTCGACGTCGGCGGCGGACACGTTGATGTGCGTGACCAGGCGGGTATGCTGGCCGACGGTGGCGCGGATGCGTTCGCGCAGCAGCGCCGCGCGCAGCGCATCGACGGCCGCCGGCGGCACTTCAATGTAAAAAATATTCGTCTGCGGCGTCGCTACCTTGAGCTGGGCAATCTGCGCCAGGCCGGCCGACAGCCTGGCCGCATTCGCATGGTCATCGGCCAGGCGCGCGATATTGTGCTCCAGCGCGTACAGGCCGGCAGCGGCCACAATGCCGGCCTGGCGCATGCCCCCGCCCAGCATCTTGCGCCAGCGCTTGCCCTGTTCGATCAAGGCCTTGGGCCCGCACAGCACCGAACCCACCGGCGCGCCAAGGCCTTTGGACAGACACACCGAGACGGTATCGAAACCGGCCGTCGCCTCGCGCAGGCTGATGCCCTGCTTGACGGCGGCGTTGCAGATGCGCGCGCCGTCCAGGTGCGTGGCCAGGCCGCGCTCGCGCGCGAGCGACGTGGCCGCCGCCATGTAAGCGCTGCCCAGCACCCGCCCGCCGATGGTGTTTTCCAGCGCCAGCAAACGGGTGCGCGCAAAGTGCATGTCGTCCGGCTTGATGTAGGCGGCGATGTCGGCAAGCGCGATGCTGCCGTCGGCCTGGTTGGCGATCGGCTGCGGCTGGATGCTGCCCAGTACCGCCGCGCCGCCGCCTTCATATTTATAGGTGTGCGCTTCCTGGCCAACCAGGTATTCGTCGCCGCGCGCGCAATGCACCAGCAGCGCGATCAGGTTGCTCTGGGTGCCCGATGGCGCAAACAGCGCGGCCTCGTAGCCGAACATCTCGGCCGTCACGTCCTGCAGGCGGTTGACGGTCGGGTCGTCGCCGTACACGTCGTCGCCCACCGGGGCGTGTTCCATCGCCGCGCGCATCTCGGCGCCCGGTTGGGTAACGGTGTCGCTGCGCAGGTCGATCCAGGGTGCTTGGTTCATGTGGTCTCGGCTTCGGCAAGTTGTTCGGTGTAGAAGCGCTGGCCCATTTCTTCAAGGCCGAGCGTGACGAGCACTTCCTGCAAGCGCTCGGACGGGCGCTTGCGCGGCAGGTTCTTGTAGCTGGCGATAATCAATTCATTTTTCATCGAATGCTCCCAGCCCACCAGTTCGGTCACGCTGACCTGGTAGCCGTGCGCCTCGAGCTGCAGGCAGCGCAGCACGTTGGTCACCTGGCTGCCAAATTCGCGTGTGTGCAGCGGGTGGCGCCACATTTCGGTCAGCGCGCCGCGGCCCATGTCACGGCCCTTGTTCCTCTTGAGGACAGCGGCCACTTCGGCCTGGCAGCACGGCACCAGCACCATGTATTTGGCGTGCTTTTTCAGCGCGAAGTCGATCGCGTCATCGGTCGCCGTATTGCAGGCGTGAAGCGCGGTGACGATGTCGATGTGGGCGGGCAGCTTGTCGGACCTGGTCGACTCGGCCACGGACAGGTTCAAAAACGACATGCCGGGAAAGTCCAGCTTGTGCGCCAGCTCGGTCGACTTTTGCACCAGCTCTTCGCGCGTTTCGATGCCGTAGATGCGCGAGCCATCGTTCAATCCCTTGAAGAACAGGTCGTACAAAATGAAGCCGAGGTAGGACTTGCCCGCCCCGTGGTCGACCAGCGAAATGGCCGCGTGGTCTTGCAAGATTTCCTTGAGCAGCGGTTCGATGAACTGGTACAGGTGATAGACCTGCTTGAGCTTGCGCCGGCTGTCCTGATTGAGCTTGCCGTCGCGCGTGAGGATGTGCAGCTCTTGCAGCAGCGCGATCGACTGTCCGGGACGAATTTCCGGCGCCAGCGTGTCAGCCGCTGATGGTTTTGCCTTGATGTCAGTGCGTTTCATCGATCCATGCCTGTTGTATGGCTTCCAATACCTTTTCGCCGCCGCGCGTGCGCTCGTCGTCAAAGCCGTCCAGCTCCACCACCCGGTTATGCAGGTCGGTAAAACGGATCGTGCCCGGATCGAGGTCCGGGAACTTGTCGTAGAGCGCTTCGGCGATGGCCGCTATGTCGGTCCATTTCATGATTGACTCCATTTCATGGCCAGCTCCGATCAGTGATTCTTTTCCGCCGCGTGGTTGATCGTGTACTTGGGGATCTCGACCACCAGGTCCGCGGTGCCGACGATCGCCTGGCACGATAGGCGCGAGACGGCCTCCAGGCCCCAGGCGCGGTCAAGCAGGTCTTCCTCGTTCTCTTGCGGCTCGTTCAAGGAGGCGAATCCTTCGCGCACCAGCACGTGGCACGTCGTGCACGCGCAGACGCGGTCGCACGCGTGCTCGATCTCGATGTCGTTTTCGAGCATGACGTCGCAGACCGATTTGCCGGTAGGCGCCTCGATGACGGCGCCGTCAGGACAGTATTCTGGGTGGGGTAAAAAGACGATTTGTGGCACGGGGTTACCTTTACGTGAAAGCTTAAACTTCGTCGAGCGATTTGCCGGCCAGCGCGGTGCGCACGCTCTGGTCCATGCGGCGCGAGGCAAATTCCTCGGTGACCTGGGCCAGCGCTTCGACCGCCGCATGCACGGCAGCGGCGTCGGTGGACGCCATGCTGGCCTTGACGTGCGCCATGGCGTCATCAATGGCAGAGCGTTCGTCGCTTGACAGCAGCGCGCCGTCGCCGTCGAGCGCCGATTGCGTGGCAAGCACGATGCGTTCGGCTTCGACCTGTTCTTCGCGCAGCGCGCGCGCAACCATGTCGCCCTGGGCCGAGCTGAAGGACTCGGACAGCATGCGCGCCACTTCGTCGTCTTCCAGGCCGTACGAGGGCTTGACGACGATCGACGCTTCGACGCCGGAGCGCGTTTCGCGCGCCGAGACGGAGAGCAAGCCATCGGCGTCAACCTGGTAGGTGATGCGGATGCGCGCAGCGCCCGCCACCATCGGCGGAATGCCGCGCAGCTCGAAGCGCGCCAGCGAACGGCAGTCCGACACCAGTTCGCGCTCGCCCTGCAGCACGTGCACGGCCAGCGCCGTCTGGCCATCCTTGAAGGTGGTGAATTCCTGCGCGCGCGCGCACGGAATGGTGGAATTGCGCGGGATGATTTTCTCGACCAGGCCGCCCATGGTTTCGATGCCGAGCGAAAGCGGGATCACGTCAAGCAGCAGCCAGTCGTCGCCCGCAGCCCGGTTACCGGCCAGCAGATTGGCCTGGATCGCCGCGCCGAGCGCGACAACCTTGTCCGGATCGATGTTCGCATGCGGGATGGTCTTGAAAAATTCGGTGACCGCGCGCCGCACATGGGGCATGCGGGTGGCGCCGCCGACCATGACCACGCCGTCCACGTCGTCCACCGAGACCGACGCGTCGCGCATGGCCTTCTTGATGGCGTTCATGGTCTTGCCGACCAGGTGCCGGGTGATCTCGGTAAAGGTCTCGGCCGAGATTTTCACGTGCACCATTTCGCCGGAGTTGAGCATGGCGTCGACGGTGGTGTCGGCGTTGGTCGACAAAATTTCTTTCGCCTGGCGGGCCTTGACCATCAGCGTGGCGGTGTCTTCATCCGACAACGGGGCCAGCTTGGCCTGCTCGCAGATCCAGCAGAACAGGCGGTGGTCGAAGTCGTCGCCGCCCAGCGCCGAATCGCCGCCCGTGGAGAGCACTTCGAACACGCCCTTGGACAATTTCAGGATCGAGATGTCGAAGGTGCCCCCGCCCAGGTCATAGACCGCGTAAATGCCTTCAGAGCCATGATCGAGCCCGTAGGCGATGGCTGCGGCGGTGGGTTCGGAGAGCAGGCGCAGCACGTTCAGGCCGGCCAGCTGGGCCGCGTCCTTGGTGGCCTGGCGCTGGGCGTCGTCAAAATAGGCGGGCACGGTGATGACGGCGCCGACCAGTTCGTCGCCCAGCGAGTCTTCGGCGCGCTGGCGCAGCGTGGCCAGGATTTGCGCGGAGATTTCAACCGGGCTTTTGATGCCGGCCACCGTCTTGATCTGTACCATGCCCGGCGCATCCTGGAAGGCGTACGGCAGGTTTTCGGCGTAGGCGATGTCTTTCAGGCCGCGGCCCATGAAGCGCTTGACCGAGACGATGGTGTTGCGCGGATCCGTGGTCTGGTGCGCCTGCGCCTTGTAGCCGATGTTGGCGTGCCCGTTGGGCAGATAGCGCACGACGGACGGCAGCAAGGGGCGCCCGTCTTCATCGCTCAGCACCTCGGGAATGCCGCTGCGCACCGTAGCCACGAGCGAGTTGGTGGTGCCCAGGTCGATGCCGACGGCCAGCCGGTGCTGGTGCGGCGCGGTGGACATGCCTGGTTCTGAAATTTGAAGAAGTGCCATATGCGTTCGCTTAAATTATTATTCTTGGCGCTCCCACTACATCGTCCTCGCGCAGGCGGGGACCCATAAAGCGTTTGAGCAGAGCAAATGTTCTATGGGTCCCCGCGTTCGCGAGGACGATGTGGTGGTGCTTTGGGCTTTAACTATCCAGTGCATCAAACGCGTAATGCAGCTCTTCACCGAATTTTTCGAGGAACATCAGCGCGCGCACGCCTTGCGCAGCCTGTGCGAAGTCGCCCGCCTCGATCTGTTCGCCGATCTGCACCAGGCGCGCCTTGCGCTCCATCCCTACCTCGGCATTAAGCGACTCGAGCGCGTCAAGATCCTTGGCCGCCCTGGCCTCGCCAAGCGCCTCGCGCCATTCCATCTGCTGCATCAGGAACGCCATTGGCATCGCCGTATTCGATTCCGTCTGCAAATCGATGCCGTTCAACTCGCACATGTAATGCGCGCGCTTCTGCGGATGCTTGAGCGTCTGGTAGGCCTCGTTGGCGCGCGTGGCCCACTGCATGGCGACGCGCTTTTCAGCGTCGGTGGCATTGACGAAACGGTCGGGATGAACCTGTCCCTGCACGTCGCGGTAGGCCGCGTCGAGCGCGCCAAGATCAATGGAAAACTTGGCGGGGATCTGGAACAGGTCGAAGTGGTTTTGCATGCGCGTCAGATACGGAAGCTCTCGCCACAGCCGCATTCATCCTTGACTTGCGGATTATGGAAGCGAAAGCCTTCGTTCAAGCCTTCGCGCGTGAAATCGAGCTCGGTGCCGTCGATGTACGGCAGGCTTTTCGGATCGACAAACACCTTGACGCCGTGCGACTCGAAGACGCTGTCTTCAGCGGCCGCTTCATCGACGTATTCAAGCTTGTAGGCCAATCCGGAGCAGCCCGTCGTGCGCACCCCAAAACGCAAGCCGACACCCTTGCCGCGACGTTCAATGTAGCGGTTAATGTGCTTGGCTGCTTTTTCGGTCAGTGTGATTGCCATAATCTCTCCAGCAAACTCAGGCGGCGACTGCCGGGTGCTTGGTTTTGTAGTCAAGCACGGCAGCCTTGATCGCGTCTTCCGCCAGGATCGAGCAGTGAATTTTCACTGGCGGCAGCGCCAGTTCTTCGGCGATCTGGGTGTTCTTGATCGCCAGCGCCTGGTCCAGCGTCTTGCCCTTGACCCATTCGGTCACCAGCGACGACGACGCGATCGCCGAGCCGCAGCCGTAGGTCTTGAATTTTGCGTCTTCGATCAGGCCATTGGCGCCGACCTTGATTTGCAGCTTCATCACGTCGCCGCAGGCCGGAGCGCCAACCATGCCGGTACCGATCGTCTCGTCGCCCTTGTCGAAAGCGCCGACGTTACGTGGATTTTCATAGTGATCCAACACTTTGTCCGAATATGCCATTTCGTGCTCCTGAATTTTTAAATGCGTTCAATACGGTTAGTGGGCTGCCCATTGGATGGAAGCGATGTCGATTCCTTCCTTGAACATGTCCCACAGCGGCGACAGTTCGCGCAGCTTGTGGACTTTCGATTTGAGCAGGTCGACTGCGAAATCGATGTCGGCTTCGGTCGAAAAACGGCCGATGGTAAAACGGATCGAGCTGTGCGCCAGTTCGTCGCTGCGGCCCAGGGCGCGCAAGACGTACGACGGCTCCAGGCTGGCCGAGGTGCAGGCCGAACCGGACGACACGGCAATGTCCTTGATGGCCATGATCAGCGACTCGCCCTCGACGTAATTGAAGCTGACGTTCAGGTTGTGCGGCACGCGGTGGTCCATGTCGCCGTTGATGTAGACCTCTTCGATCTGCTGCAGGCCGCGGGCCAGGCGGTCGCGCAGCGCGGTGATGCGGGTGATCTCGCTATCCATTTCCAGCTTGGCGATGCGAAACGCCTCGCCCATGCCGACGATCTGGTGGGTTGGCAAAGTACCCGAACGCAGGCCCCGCTCGTGGCCGCCGCCGTGCATTTGCGCCTCAAGCCGCACGCGTGGCTTGCGCCGGACGTACAGCGCGCCGATGCCTTTTGGACCATAGGTCTTGTGCGCGGTGAAGGTCATCAGGTCGACCTTGGAATTGGCCAGATCGATGACGACCTTGCCGGTGGCCTGGGCCGCGTCGCAATGGAAGATGATGCCCTTGGCGCGGCACACCGCGGCCAGTTCTTCGATCGGCTGGATCACGCCGATCTCGTTATTGACCAGCATGACCGAGACCAGGATCGTGTCGGGACGGATCGCCGCCTCGAGCTGGGCGACGGTGATCAGGCCATTGTCTTGCGGCGCGAGGTAAGTGGCGTCAAAGCCCACCCGTTCCAGTTCGCGCACGACGTCGAGCACGGCCTTGTGCTCGGTTTTTACCGTGATGATGTGCTTGCCCCGCGTTTTGTAGAACTGCGCCGCGCCCTTGATGGCGAGGTTGTTCGACTCGGTCGCGCCCGAGGTCCAGATGATCTCGCGCGGGTCGGCGCCGACCAGCGCGGCGACATCGGCGCGCGCTTCTTCGACGGCCGCTTCGGCGGTCCAGCCGTACATGTGGCTGCGCGAGGCGGGGTTGCCGAACTGCTCGCGCAGGAAGGGAATCATCTTGTCGGCCACACGCGGGTCGATCGGCGTGGTGGCCGAATAGTCCATGTAGATCGGGAAGTGCGGAGCAGTCGCGAAGGTCTGCTCGAGGTTTTTGTCCAAAGGCGCGTTCATCAAATTACTCCAATCTGCTTCAATTTGGTACGACGGGGAGGCGGTGTACCACCACGACCTGCTCGGTATGCTTGTGTTTCTGCTGGTCGACCAGGTCTTGCAGCGAGACCGAATCGAGATAGTCGACCATCTTTTCATTCAGCGTGGCCCACAGCTCGTGGGTCATGCAGCGCGCGCCGCTGGCGGGGTCGGCGCCGTGGCAGTTTTCCTTGCCGCCGCACTGGGTGGCGTCGAGCGGCTCGTCGACCGCGATGATGATGTCGGCCACGGTGACCTGGTCGGCCCGGCGCGCAAGGCTGTAGCCTCCGCCGGGGCCGCGAATCGAGGCGACGATTTCGTGGCGGCGCAGTTTGCCGAACAGTTGCTCAAGGTACGACAGCGAAATGGCCTGGCGCTGGCTGATGCCCGACAGCGTGACGGGACCCTTGCCCTGGCGCAGGGCAAGATCGATCATCGCTGTTACGGCAAAACGGCCTTTTGTGGTCAGACGCATCACAATCCCGGTATGTTAAAATATTGCTTCAGTTCATGCATCGGTTCGTGCTTCAGTTCATGCTTCAGTTCATGCTGCAGGCAAGGAGTAATGGCCTGATTAGTTGAATGATTTAGTCAAGTATAGCAAACTTGCGCATTCTTGTCAGCGCACGCCCGGTTTTGCACTTGGCCACACGTCAGCCTGCCTTCCCGTCCCAACGTTATGACAGCCGCAGCAAGCGCATCGGCCGGAACAGATCGAGCATGCCCGGATGCGCGATAAACGTCAGGTTGTAGGGATGCTCCGACAGCACCTGCGCAAAGCGCTCGGTCCCGGGCAATTTCCTCAACTGCTCCGCAATCTTCCCCCACAGCACCAAGGTCGGCGCGACTTCCTGCAAGGCATCGAGCACCACCTGCAAGAACGCGGTCCACGCGCGCGCATCGATTGCCGGCGCCACATGGGCGCGAAACACCAGCGACGCGTTGAGCAGCAAAAACCCTTGCCTGGTCAAATTATCCTGCAGCTGCGCCAGCGTTTGGATCGAGCCGTCGTCGCGGGCGGCCAGCGCCACCGGGGCCAAGGCGGCGCCGCCCGTGTCGCCGGCTACCAAGCGCCCGTCCGCCACCAGCAGCATCTTGATAAAGTTGCGCAGCGACGTGGCCTTGTTGACCGGCTTGGACAAGCCGGCTTCGCACCACAAACTTCCCACCGCCCCATCCATGAAGCAGACACCGGTGGCGCTTTGCGCGCGCGGATAGGGTCCCTCGCCCACCAGCACGTAGCGCACCGCGTGCAGCGGCAGGGCAAAGGCGGCGAACAGGCGCTGCCCGGTGGGCAGATAGGCGTCGCCTGCAAGCGCTGGCAAGTAGTCGGGCGTGGCCAACGCCACCGCTTCCAGCCCGTGGAGCAAGTGCGGCTGCCAGGACGGATGGGCGAGCGCGAGCGCTTTAAGCATGGCTGGGGGAATGGCTGGGGGAATGATGGACATGGCAGGCTGGCCCGGGTAAAGGCGGCATTGTAGCCTGCCGCGAGCGCCGCGCCGACGGTCGACTGCCCAATTTTGATGCAATTTCAACCACGCGTCATCTTTTTGAAATTACGTGCATTATTGCTAAAACCCCAAGCAGGGGATCCCGCAGTTCGCTGCGTATAACAAGCCATGGAGTTCACAATGCAAACGATTCAAGACGTAATGACCCGCGATGTACAACGCATTTCGCCAGAGGACAGCGTCCGCAAAGCCGCACAAATGATGGATAAATTTAATATCGGCTCGATTCCCGTCGTCGACGGCAACAAGCTGGTAGGCATGATCACCGACCGCGATATCACCGTGCGCTCAACGGCAGCCGGACAGGCGCCCGACAGCACCCGCGTGGGCGACGTCATGAGCACCGACGTGCGCACCTGCATGGCAAGCCAGTCGGTCGAGGAAGTATTGACCGAAATGGGTAACGTGCAGATTCGCCGCGTGCCGGTTGTTGACCAGGCAACGCACGACCTGGTGGGCATCGTGTCGCTGGGCGACATGGCTACCAAGCAATCGAAAGGTACGGAGCAAGCGTTGCAAGAGATTTCCTCGCCTTCCGAGCCTGACCGTTCGGGCGCTGCGCATTAATGTCATGTTCTGTTTCAGCGAGCTGATGTAGCTCGCTGAGGCAGTGAGCTGAGCGCCGATCAGTCGCATCCTTGCGCCGCTTCATGCGGCGCAAGTGCATTTCAGGCCGGCGTGTTCATACGGCGGCCCGTCCCAATTCTTCCATTTTTCCTACCCAGCCAGCGATGGTCTGCGCGTCCGGACTGCCCGCCATGCCGATCAGTGTTTCATGCACGGGCGAGATACCGACAAACCGCAGGATATTGCGCTTGAGCGACTTGACGCTGTGCGCGCGAAAATACAAGCGGTACATCAGCGCCGGCATGCCCATGGTGACGATGACGCGCGCCGAGCGGCCAGCCAGCGGCTTTTTCGCCAGCGGCGTCAAGCGGTCGCGCGCGAAAGCAAAACCGGGCCGCGCCACCTGTTCCAGAAAGCCCTTCAGCAACGCCGGCATGTCGCCCAGCCACAGCGGATAGACCAGCACCAGGTGCTGGGCCCAGCGGATGTCGTCCTGGGTCTGGCGCAGGCTGGCCGGTGTTTCGCCCTCGTCCCACTCGCGCTGGTTGCGCAGCAGCGGAAAGTCAAGCTGCGCGACCGTGCTGTAGCGTACCGTATGGCCGCCGTCGGCCGCACCGCTGGCGTAGGCATCGGCCAGCGTGTGGCACAGGTGATCCTGCGCAGCGTCGGGATGTCCCTGAATCAGCAGAATATTTTTACTCATGGGCTTGCTCATGCCGCGCCCCGTCAGCGGAAAACCAGCACCGGGATCTGGCTGCGGGCCAGCACCTCTTGCGTGTCGTGACCGAGCGTGAGTTCGCGTGCGTCCTTGCGGCCGTACGACGCCATGGCGATCAGGTCGCACTGGCGGTCAAAGGCGGCCTGGAAGATCGCTTGCGGCACGTCCGCCGACCTGGCGACGGCAACGTCGCAGGGCACGCTGTGCTGGCGCGCGCTGTGCTGCACGACGAGCAGGCAATCGTCGGCCTCGGGGGGCGGCGCGCTCGCGCTCGGCGCCACCACATGCAGGCCGGTGACCTTGGCGCCGATGGATTTGGCAAACCGCATGCTGGACTGAATGGCGATGTCGGCACCGGCCGACCCGTCGGTAGGAACTAGTATGTGCCTGAACATCGCCACCCTCCTCGTCCGGGCGAACCGCCCGCGTATCCATTTATGACCACGCGATCGCCGACATGGTTCCGGTTCTTATTCGGCGTCGGGATGGCGCGACGGGTGGGCCGCAGCGATGGCGGGCACAGCCTGGCAGGCGGCGTCAATGCGCATGATGGTCGGATAGGCGGCTAGGTCAATGCCGAAACGGGTGGCGTTGAACACCTGCGGCACCAGCACGCAGTCGGCGATGGTGGGGGTGTCGCCGTGGCAGAAGCGCCCGGTGTCGCCAGAGGCCGACAGCAGCACTTCCAGCGCCGCAAAGCCTTCCTGCACCCAGTGCACATACCACGCGTTCTTGGCGTCCTCGGTCAGGCCGCCCTGCTTGACGAGGTAGCGCAGCACGCGCAGGTTGTTGAGGGGGTGGATGTCGCAGGCCACCGTCAAGGCAAGCGACCTGACGCGGGCGCGTCCCAGCGCGTCGCGCGGCATCAGCGGCGCTTGCGGATGCATTTCATCCAGATACTCGAGGATGGCCAGCGACTGGGTGATGACGGCGCCGCCATCGTCCAGCGCCGGCACCAGCGCGCCCGGGTTGATGGCAAGGTAGTCCGCCTTGAGCTGCTCGCCGCCGTCGCGCGTGAGGTGCACGGGGACCGCTTCGTAGGTCAGCGCCTTGAGGTTCAGGCCGATGCGCACGCGATAGGCGGCCGAACTGCGAAAGTAATCGTACAGTTTCATCGCGCTCTTTCCTGGTACATGGCAACCTGCTGGTCGATGGCGCCAAAGACGCTTGCGCCTGTCGCGTCGAGCATTTCGATGCGCACACGGTCGCCAAAGCGCAGGAACGGCGTTTTGGGCGCGCCCTGCTCGATGGTTTCATACATGCGCACTTCAGCCAGGCAACAGTAGCCCACGCCGCCGTTCTCGATGCTCGAACCGTGCAGGTCGCCCTGCTTGTTCGAGACGGTGCCCGAGCCGATGATGGTGCCGGCCGCCAGCTCGCGCGTTTTGGCGGCGTGCGCGACCAGTTGCGCAAAATTGAACGTCATGTCCTCGCCGGCATTCGGTTTGCCGAAGGCTTTGCCGTTGATCTGCACGCTGATCGGCAGGCACAGTTTGGTGTCGCGCCAGGCCTGGCCGAGTTCGTCGGGCGTGACGCACACCGGCGAAAACGCACTGGCCGCCTTGGACTGGAAAAAGCCGAAACCCTTGAGCAGCTCGCCCGGGATCAAGTTGCGCAGCGAAACGTCGTTGACCAGCATGACGAGGCGGATCGCTTGTGCGCACTGCTCAGGCGTAGCGCCCATCGGCACGTCGCCGCTGATGACGGCCACCTCGGCTTCGAGGTCGATGCCCCAGTCTTCGGACAGCGCAAAGATCGGGTCATGGGGGCCGACAAAGGAGTCCGAGCCGCCCTGGTACATCAGCGGATCGGTGTAGAACGAGGCCGGCACATCGACGTTGCGCGCCTTGCGCACCAGCTCTACGTGGTTGATATAGGCCGAGCCGTCGGCCCACTGGTAGGCGCGCGGCAGCGGCGAGTGGCACAGCGATTCGGCGAACGGCTGGGCGTGCGGGGTAACGCTGTCGAGCACGTTTTCGTTGGCGCTTTCGTGGGCGCTGTCGTGGGCGCTGTCGTGGGCGCTGTCGTGGGCGCTGTCGTTGGCGTTCTCATTGAGGGCGCGGTAAACCGCCTGCAGCGGCCCGGCAACCAGCTCCCAGTTGTCGAGCGCGAACTGCAGCGTGGCGGCGATCTGGGGCACTTGCTGGCAGCGCGCCAGATCGCGGCTGACCACGACCAGGGTGCCGTCGCGGGTGTTATTGTTTAGTGTAGCAAGTTTCATTTAATATCCTTGAGGCTGCTCGTGCATCCACGCCGCGTGCCTTGGCGCCTTGCGGGTTTCGGACCACTCGTTGAGCATGTCCCATTTGACGGCGTCGAGCTTTTGCTTCATCTCGTCGGTCGCCGTGTTGACGGCCAGTTCGAGGCGATGCCCGTTCGGATCGAAAAAATAAATCGACTGGAAGATCGTGTGGTTGGTCGGGCCGATAACGTCGATGCCGTCGGCCTGCAGGCGCGCCTTGGTCTCCAGCAGTTCGTCCATCGACTCGACTTCGAGCGCCAGGTGCTGCACCCACTCGGGCGTGTTCTGGTCGCGCCCCATTTCGGGCTGCAGCGGCAGCTCGAAAAACGCCAGCACGTTGCCGTTGCCGGCGTCGAGAAAAACGTGCATGTACGGATCGTAGGCGCCGGTCGAGGGAACCGTGTCTTCGGCAATGGCGAGGACAAAATTCATGTTCAGGTACTTGACGTACCAGTCGACGGTTTTCTTGGCGTCCTTGCAGCGATACGCCACATGGTGAATACGTTGGATCGGCATGCTGGTCTCCTATTCTGGTTGCACCCATTAGAGTCGAAAACGAACTATCATACAAACAATATCTTCAGCCGCATTTATCAGCCTATCCTATAAATTTCCTATCCTATAAGTCACCCATGAATCCTACGCTGCGCCAGATGCGCGCCTTTGTCGCGCTGGCCCGCACCGGCAGTTTTACGCTGGCCGCCGAGTACTTGCATGTCACCCAGGCCGCCCTGTCCGGCCTGATCAAGGAACTCGAGACCACGCTCGCCATCCGCGTGGTCGACCGCAGCACGCGCCGCATTGCGCTGAGCGACGTGGGGCGCGAGCTGTATCCCTTGTTTTCTAAAATCATCGATGACCTCGACGGCGCGCTGCTCGACATCGTCAATCATACCCAGCTCAAGAAAGGCGTGGTGCGCGTGGCCGCGCCGCAGCTGATGGCATGCACGCTGCTGCCGCAGGTCATCGCCGCCTATCGCAGCGCCTACCCGGACATCCAGGTGCGCCTGGTCGACTGCGCGGTGGAACACGTCACGCCGCGCGTGGTCAGCGGTGAAGTGGACCTGGGCATCGGCCCGGAGCGCGACGGCACGGCGCAGGTCAACGCCACCGTGCTGTTCGAGATGCCGTTCGTGATGGTGTACCCGCGCGGCCACCCGCTCGAGCAGCGTGCTCGGCTGACCTGGTCGGACCTGTCGGATTATCCGTTCATTTCCTTGCAGGGGCAGTTCACGGAACGGCTGCTGTCCGACATGCATAGCGCGCTGCGCGAAGTGCCCCTGAACCCGGCCAACGAAGTTACTTTCATGACGACGGCGCTGGCGATGGTCAGCGCAGGCCTAGGCGTGACGGTATGCCTGCCGTATGCGGAGCCTTTGGTGCGGCTGCATCAGCTGAACATGCGCCAGCTGTACGAGCCGGAACTGACGCGCCGCTTTTTTGTGTACCGGCGCGAGAACCGCTCGCTGTCGCCGGCGGCCGAGAGTTTCATCGCTTTTTTGTTCAGCTTTGTTGAAGCCTATGACTGGAACGTTCCGGCGGCGGACGTCGTCGTCGCCGCGCACCTATAATCATCGAAAAACAGTCA
Organism: Massilia sp. TSP1-1-2; assembly: GCF_049896185.1. Classification (NCBI taxonomy): domain Bacteria; kingdom Pseudomonadati; phylum Pseudomonadota; class Betaproteobacteria; order Burkholderiales; family Oxalobacteraceae; genus Massilia; species Massilia sp. TSP1-1-2. The sequence continues at coordinate 120,678 of NZ_JAFCTU010000005.1, read as the reverse complement.
AAAAAAGTCTGCAAGGGAATCCATGTCACACAACACCATCGCCATCAACCAGCAAATGGAAAAATTCGACGGCCACGCCAGCGTATGGCTGTTCGGTTACGGCTCGCTCATCTACAAGGCGGACTTCCCGTACATCGAGCGGCGCACGGCAAGCATCGCCAACTTGACGCGGCGCTTCTGGCAGGGCTCGCACGACCACCGCGGCACCGAAGCGGCGCCCGGACGCGTCGTCACGCTGGTGCCCGAAAGCGGCGCCGTGTGCAATGGCATGGCTTACCTCATCACGCCGGAAGTCTTTACCCACCTTGACCATCGCGAAAAAAACGGCTATCTGCGTCTGGCAACCCAGATCACGTTCGATGACGAGACCAGCGTTGAAGGCCTGGTCTATATTGCGACCGCCGACAACGCGGCCTACCTCGGGGCGGCCAGCGAACAGGATATTGCCCGCCAGATCGCAGCCTCCAGTGGCCCGAGCGGCCCGAATCGGGATTACCTGATCGATCTCGCGCACGCGCTGCGTGAAATGGGCAAGCATGACGCGCATGTGTTCGCCATCGAACAATACTTAACTTCCTGACCTATTTTCTGACGCATTTCCTGCCGCATTTCCTGCGGCATTTCCTGAAAAATCAAGTCAACAACTCCTTTCTCAGGAAAACAAATCCAGCTGTCCCGTCGCATTGCCGCATTGCTTGGCCTGCGACGGCGGCACCACCAGCGGCCGCTTAAAGCGTGACGCATCGAGCTCGGCAAAGCGCCCGCTCGTCAGGTTCATGCCCAGCCGCTCGGTCGCCTTGACGAAGCGCTGGCGGATCAGGTCTGCCCACACGCCCTCCCCGTGCATCCGCTTGCTGAAGTCACTGTCGTACTCTTTGCCGCCGCGCATTTCGCGCACGCGGTTCATCACACGCTGCGCGCGCTCGGGAAAGTGCGCCTCCAGCCATTGCTGGAACAATGGCTGGACTTCCCATGGCAAGCGCAGCACCACGTAATGCGCGCTGACGGCGCCGGCGTCGCGCGCCGCCGCCAGCACCCGTTCAAGCTCCGGCTCGGTGACGAAAGGAATAACGGGCGCCACGCTTACGCGCACGGGAATGCCTGCCTCGGTCAGCGTGCGGATGGTGCGCAGGCGGCGCGCAGGCGCGGCGGCGCGCGGCTCGAGCGTGCGCGAAATGGCCGGGTCCAGCGTGGTCAAGGTAATGGCGGCAATCGCCTGACCTTTGGCGGCCATGGGCGCGAGCAGGTCGATGTCGCGCTCGATCAGCGAGGCTTTGGAAATGAGCGCGACCGGGTGCTCGCATTCGTGCAGTACTTCCAGCACGCGGCGCGTGATGCGCAGCTCGCGTTCGCACGGCTGGTAGGCGTCGGTGTTGACGCCGATGGCGATCGGTTCGGGCACATAGGAAGCCTTGGCCAGCTCGCGCCGCAACAAGTCGGGCGCATTGACTTTGGCGAAGAGCCGGCTTTCAAAATCAAGCCCCGGCGACAAGCCCAGATAGCTGTGCGTGGGCCGCGCAAAGCAGTAAATGCAGCCGTGTTCGCAGCCCCGGTAAGGATTGAGCGACACATTGAACGGAATATCGGGCGACGTGTTGCGGCTGAGGATAGTTTTGGCGTACTCGTCCGTAACCTGGGTCTTGAAGGGCGCGCTTTCTTCCTCGTCTCGCACCCAGCCGTCATCGAAGCTTTCGCGGCCGTTGACTTCGTAGCGCCCTTGCAGGTTCGATACCGCTCCCCGGCCCTTTTTAGCCTCGAGCGGGCGCGGCGGCAGCATGACATGCTCTTCTGACTGGTCGTTGGGGTCGGTCACGGCGCCCTCATAACTGTATATACATACAGTATTCTACGTCGCGCAGGATGGATGTTCAAGGGCGATTCGGTAGCGAATCCAGTTTTCCGCCCGTTTGCTGGAAATGCGCCACAAAGCTGTCGAACGCGTCCAGCAGCGGTGAGAATGGCGCGGGATTGCCATGCAGTTGCCCCAACGCGTAGCAGCTCGCTTCCAGCGTCGAGAGCTGGTCCGGCGCGTGCGCCTTGCGAATCAGGTAATGGGAGGCGGGCATTTGCGTGAGCGGCAGCCGCGGCAAGGTTTGCAGCAGTCGATTTTGATGCAGCATTTTACGGCTCTTGCGCCACGTGCCGTCGAGCACTACCAAGCGCAGCGCAGCCGGGTCGGCCAGCAGCGCGGGATTCGACGCGAGCGGCGGCATGCCGGGCGTGTCAGGATACAGCAGCAGCGGCGTTTGCCCGCCATCGAACAGCAGCGCCTGCAGCAGCGCCTCGTCGAAGCTCTCGCCTTGCACCATGGCCGAGCCCGCCACGCTCAGGTGCAGCAGGCGCGCACTGCCCTTGGCGTTGGCAACTTCCATCGGATGCTGCAAGATGAGCAGGCCAGCGCGGCTCTCGACCGGGGCGATCCAGCGGCAAATGCACGCCGACAACGGCCGGGTGCAGCGGGGGCAATGCGGGCGCGACGACGTCAAGGCGTGGGGCACCGGCCTACGCCGGCTTTGCGCTGCGGGCAGCGCGCAGCGCCTTGCGCCACGACTTGACCTTGGCAATCGCACGCTCGGCCAGCGTATTGAACAGCGCATGCGCGCAAAACAGCAGGCGCACGGGCTGCGCACGGTCGAACAGCAGCACCTGGGCCCGTGTTTCAAGCACATGCGACGAACGGAAATCGTGGTTCGGCGTGCCGAAACCAAAATCGATCAGGTGAAAGCAGCGTTCGGCCATCAGTTCCTTGATTGCCAGGTGGACTGCGCTGGTGCCGACAGATAAAGATAAATAATTATTGTTCACGAAAATATTATGTATGTGCCACACATCCGGCGAACGCGTGCCGATCACGGCGGCGAGCACCTCGTCGCCGGCACGCAGAACATAACATAAGAGCAGGTCCCGGCGCGCCAGCGCCTCAAAAGTGGATGGGCGCAGCACGCTTGCCAGGCGCGCAGGCGGCACCAGCGACATGAGCGCGGCCATCATCGACGTCACCTCGTCCGCGCGCCCGATGCGCTGCATGGTGAGCGCACCGGCCTGCTCGGCAAGCTGGCGAATCTGGCGGTTCAGGTTGTAGCGCTTTTTGGCGCTGAATTTTTCCAGATATTGCTCGAAGGTGGCCGGCAAAGGCAGCGTGTGGCACTCGCGCCACTGCCCCATCAAGGCGCAGCCGAGCAACTGTGGGGCGCTGTCGGCGCTCGCTTGCAGCGCGCGCCAATGCGGGCTGGACAAGGGCAACGATTGCATGAAAATTGCCTTGGCCTGGGGGAAAGCGGCCAGCAGCTGCAAGCCGAGCTCTTGGGTGAGCACGCCGCCGGGCGCGGCCGGAACGCTGCCGAGCAAGTTGATCATCTCGACGCTGGCCTTGTACAACACCAGTTTGCCCACGCCAAACACGACATCCTGGCGTCCGATGCGCACCGGAACCACGCCCACCAGCGCGCGATCGTCGCGCCGGCTGATCGTCAACAGTTCGAGCCGCTCGCCGCTGTCACAAGTTTCGCGCTGGAAATGGAAAAACTCGGGCGTCTGATAGATCTTCTGGTGGCTGCCCCCGGCCACCACCAGCGCGCGCCAGAGCAGGCAAAAAGCAGGGTCCGCCGACCGCTCAGTGGCGAGCTCGACAATATAGTTCGGCTGCGCACTCGGCGCCGGCATGCGCGAACCCGATTGACGCGCGGGACCAGCATCGCCATGCACCTTTTCCAACGCCAGGACAGGGGCTTCGCGTGAGTCGCCGGCTGGGATACGCTGCATGGTTGCTCTCTTCACGGTGGGACAAGTGGATGATAACAATTTGTTGCGTTCTTTCCAATGATTTTGAACAAGGTCGCCAGCTCTCGCCACTCGCTGGCGCAAGTCCATGTCACATTTATTGAACTAACAAAGAGTTGCGCGAGCGTACTGGTAGGCAAGGTGATCAGGCTCGCAATACCTGCGCGCCCAGGCGCAACTATTTTTGATTTTGATGCCGGAAATTATCAATCGTGTATTGCTCAGGAAATTACTCATGCATAAAATCAGTACATTCCTTTAGGCAATCCCATTTACCGGGGTCCATCATTTTTATTGCTCTGCACCGCCCCCGATCCATTCTTCACGCCATCGCCAGCGCGGTTGTGGTGTGCTGCTCGCTGATCCCATCGTTGGCAGTGGAGCAAGAATTGCCGCTGGACTTTCGCATGAATGAACAGGTGATCCTGATTCCGGCCGGGCCGGACCTGAGCGCAAGTTTGCAAACGACGGTGTTCCGCCCGAACGGACCGGGGCCGTTTCCCTTGCTAATCATTAATCACGGCAAAGACGCGGGCAACCCGCACCTCCAGCAGCGCGAGCGTTTCATTTTCATGGCCACCGCTTTCGTCAAGCGCGGCTACGCGGTGATGGTGCCGATGCGCCAGGGCTTCGCCAGCTCCACCGGCACCTACGCCGACCACGGCTGCGACATGACCGCCAACGGCCGGGCCCAGGCGGCCGATGTGCTTGACGCGGTGGCCTTTGCGCAAAGCCAGGACTGGATCGACGCCGACCGCATCGTGATCGCTGGCCAGTCTTACGGCGGCTTGGCCGCCATCGCGCTGGGCACGCAGGCGGTACCGGGCGTGCGCGGCCTGATCAATGTTGCCGGCGGCTTGCGCGACGACGCCAACGATTGCAACTGGCGCACCGAACTGGTGCGCGCATTTGCCAGCTATGGCGACGCCAACAAGATTCCCAGCCTGTGGCTGTACGGTGCCAATGATTCACTGTTCTCACCGGCTTTGGTGGCGCGCATGTACGCCGCCTTTGTCGGCAACGGCGGGCACGCCCGTCTGCACGAATTTGGCGCCTTCAAGCGCGATGCGCACGGCATGCTGGCCAGCCGCGACGGGGAAAAAATCTGGTGGACCGAAACAGCGCGTTTCCTGCGTCAGGTGGACATGCCAACCGAGCAAGTGTATGCCGTCGGCCCTCCGCCCGCGCCGCCCAAGACCGATTTCGCCAAAGTGGACGATATTGCCGCCGTGCCCTACCTGAGCGAGCGCGGGCGCGAAGCCTACCGCGAATACCTCGCCAAGCTCACCCCGCGCGCCTTTGCCGTCTCGCCCAGCGGGGCTTGGTGCTGGGCCGAGGAAGGGGAAGACCCTGACACGCGCGCGCTGGCGACCTGCGCGAAAAAAAGCAAGCAGCCTTGCCAGTTGTATTCGGTCGACGATTATGTTGTTTGGCGCGGCAATAGCGGCGCCGAGGCGGCGGGCGGCGCACTGGGCGGCAACGGACCGACGGCGAACCCATAAAACAACAGCATTCGGCTGTTGTTTAGCCCGGTTCAAGGCCGCGCCCAAGAAGCGCCTTAATAATGGTGGCGAACTTCATTTTAGGAAGAACGCCATGCAACGACGCATCAAATCCCTCCTCGCGCTGGCCTTGCTGGGCGTGAGCGCCACGGCCAGTGCCGCGAATAATTATCCGATCGTGCTGGTGCACGGCTTTCTCGGCTTCGGACCGGAACAATTTACCCGCAGCGGGTTCAAATATTGGGGCGGGTTCGACGACATTGCCGCCCACATGCGCTCCCACCAGGGCACGCACATGGTCATGGCCGCTTCGGTCGGCTCGATCAGCTCGAGCTGGGACCGCACGGCCGAACTGTATTACCAGATCAAGGGCGGCTGCGTCGATTACGGCGACACCCACACCGCCCGCTTCCAGCACGTCGAAGAACGCAGGCCGCCCGGCAAGTGCTGGGCCGCCGACCCGTCCAACAATCCCGAAAACTATCCGATCGCGCTCTACCCCGCGTGGGACGCCCAGCACCCCATCCACCTGCTCGGCCACAGCCAGGGCGGCCAGACCATCCGTTCGCTGATCCAGCTGCTCGAGCAAGGTTCGCCCCATGGCGACGAAGGCGGCGGGGAGCTTTACAAAGGCGGGAAAATCGGCTGGGTGGTCAGCGCCACCACGCTCTCTGCCCCGCACGACGGCACCAGCTTGCGCGACGCGATCGGCAGCTTTGCGCCCTTCGCCATGGACTGGGCCGCCCTGATCACCCGCATGGCCGATCCGGCCGACGCCGCCCATCCCATCCCCGACCTGAAACTCGAACAGTTCGGGATCCGGCGCGTGAGCAACGAGTCAAGCGCCAGCTACGTGGCGCGCGCGATGGCCGCGCCGGTCTGGAACCAGGACAATTTCGACTCGGCCCAATGGGAAATGGGGCCCGACGGCGCACGGGAATTCAACAAGTGGGTCAGGACGTCGCCCAATGTGTACTACTTCTCGATCGCCAACAGCGCCACCGAAGCGGGTGCCTGGTGCTGCAACCGCACCGACCGCATGCTCGCGCCGCTGCAGCAGTCGCAGTATCAGTACCCGCGCGAGGATATGGCGCCGCTGACCAAGCCGTACGCGGGCGAATGGATCGTGCCTTCGCTGGGCCGGCGCGGCCTGGGCTCGTACACGCAGTCGGCGCCGGACCGGGTGCCGGTCGACAGCCGGTGGTTTCGCAACGACGGCGTGGTCAACACCATCAGCATGCGCGCGCCCACAGGGCAGCCGGTGATTGACTACAACGGGCAGGCGGTGCGCGGCGTGTGGAATTTTCTTCAGGAGTACAAGACCTACGACCACTTCGACATGCTCGGTTGGCCAAGGTCGGGCGCGAAGGTCTATCCAATTTACGATAGCGTGAGCGCCATCCTGTACGCCCTGTAACGCAAGCGCCGGAAGGCGCTATTTATTGCGCAGCCCATTTCTGGAGCTGCGCAACGGTGGCCGTCACCCCGCCGCACACGATGACGAGCACGTTCTTGAAGCCGGCCAGCTGCGGCGCGTCGGCGTACACCAGCGCCAGCGCGGCGCCGCATGCCGGCTCCACCACCACGCGCTGGTCGTCCATGAAGCGCAGGCATGCCTGCACCGCCGCCTGGTCCGACACCACCACGCTGGTCACCGCGCTAGTGGCCGCACCCTGCTGCGACAGCGCAAACGCCTGCGCCGACACCTGGCGCGCTCCCAGCGAGGTGGCAATGCTGGTAATGGCCGGCAGCGTCACGCGTTCCCCGGCCGCGATGGCCTGCGCCAGCGAATCGGCGCCGGCCGTTTCCACGGCCATGATTGGGACGTGACCCCAGCCATTGCGGCGCAAGCCCTCCACCACGCCGCACAGCAGCCCGCCGCCGCCCACCGACAGCACCACCGCATCGGGCGTGACGCCGGCGCGCGCGACTTCATCGATCATCGTGGCATGGCCTTCCCACAGCAAGGCATCGTCAAACGGATGGATGAAGGCGTCGCTTGGTCCCACCAACTCCAGGGCGTGCGCATTGGCTTCCTGGAACGAGGCGCCATGCACGATGATGTCGCCCTGTTCGCGCCGAATCAATTCGCGCGCGCGTTCGGTCGTCGTCTCCGGCACCACCACCAGTACGGGCACTTGCAGGCGGCGCCCGGCGTAGGCCGCAGCGATGCCGGCATTGCCGCCCGACGAAGAAATAAAGCGCTTGGCGCCGCGCTGCACATAGGTTTGGCAAGCAAAGCCGACGCCGCGAATCTTGAACGAGCCGGGTGGCTGCAGCGCCTCCATCTTGAGCCAGACTTGGCGCCCGGTCGGGCCGGCCATGGCGCTTGATGCGATCAGCGGCGTTTCGATATGCAGGGGCGTACGCGTATTCACAGGCGCGACAGGAAGCGTCATCGTGGTCCCGGGTAAAAATCAAAGTTGGTCGAGCCGCGAACGCAGGTCGGCGGCGTGATTCTGGAAGGCGGCGCGCGCTTCATCGTCCATCTTGCCCAGGTTGCGGTACACCATGGCCAGGCGCTGGTTGCCCGACAGGCGCTCGGCGTTGCGCGCGAAAAAATCCCAGTACAGCGCATTGTAGGGGCAGGCGCGCTCGCCCAGGCGCGCCTTTTTATCGTAATGGCAGCCCTTGCAGTAGTCGCTCATGCGGTCGATGTAGGCCGCGCTCGAGACATACGGCTTGGTGGCCAGCAGACCGCCATCGGCGAACTGGCTCATGCCCACCGTGTTGGGCATTTCGACCCACTCGAAGGCGTCGATGTACACGCCCAGGTACCACAGGTGGACTTGATGCGGGTCCAGGCCCGCCAGCAGCGCGAAGTTCCCGATCACCATCAGGCGCTGGATGTGGTGCGCATGCGCGTCGTCAAGCGACTGGCCGATGGCGTGGCGCATGCAATTCATTTTAGTCTTGCCGTCCCAGAACCACGAGGGCAAGTCCTGCGTGTGGCCAAACACATTGTGCTCGCCGTAGCCGGGCATGTTGGCCCAGTAGACGCCGCGCACGTACTCGCGCCAGCCCAGTATCTGGCGAATAAAACCTTCCACCGCGTGCAGCGGCGCATGCCCGGCGCGCCAGGCATCCTCGGCTTCGGCGATGACTTCGCGCGGGTGCAGCATCTTGGTGTTGAGCGCAAACGAGAGCATCGAGTGAAACAGGCGCGAGGCCTTGCTGCTCATGGCATCCTGGTAGTCGCCAAAATGCGGCAGGCCGTGGTCGATGAACTGGTCCAGATGCACCAGCGCTTCGGCGCGGTTGAGCGGCCAGACGATGCGCGCGCTGTCGGGCCGGCCAAAGCTTTGCACGCCGGCCGCGACGATGGTGTCCCATAGCGCCGTGTGATCGTGCAAGGCGCGCGTGTCGGGCGGCTCGGGCGGCTCGCCGCGCCAGCTCTTGCGGTTCTCGACGTCAAAATTCCATTGGCCGCCAGCCGGTTTTTTGTCTTTCTCGATCAGCACCTTGTGGACAATGCGCATTTGGCGATAAAAGTATTCCATCAGCCACTGCTTGCGGTCGGCAAACATGCGCTGCGCCTCGTCGCGCTCGGTAAGGAAATGTTCGCTGCCAACCATGACGGCGCCAGGAATCGTGGCCAGCTGCTGGTCCAGGCGCCATTCGTCAGGGCACTGGTATTCGAAGGCGGCGCCGGCGTGGCGCTGGCGCAGCCACGCCACGTTGTCGGGGATCGAATGGGTGTTCTCGGCGTCGTCGATGGCCAGGTAGTGAACCTGGTGCCCCCCCGCCCGCAGCGCACGCGCAAAGTCGCGCATGCCCGCGAAGATGGCAATGATTTTTTGCGCGTGGTGGTGAACGTAATCAGTTTCCTGACGCACTTCCATGAGCGTGTAAAGCACGTCGGTGCTAACGGTGGCAAACCAGCTGTGCAGCGGGTTGAGCTGGTCACCGAGGATGAGGCGTAGTGTAGTCATGGTTGAAAGTTTAGCATGGCCGCGTTGACCGCGCTGCACCTGTCGATCTGTCCCGCGAAGCGGTCGCGAACGATGAAGCTGTCGGCCCAGCTCAGGCCGCCGCAGCGTCGTCGGCCACGCTCAACAGCAGCGCCGCCAGCTCGGCCGGATCGACCGGCTTGACCAGATGGTGATGAAAGCCCGCTTCCTGGGTTTTGCGCCGGTCTTGTGCCTGGCCGTAGCCGGTAATGGCAATCAAGGTGGCGCACGCCATGCCCGGTACAAGGCGAATCTGCTGCGCCAGCTGGTAGCCATCCATGTCGGGCAAGCCGATATCGAGCAGGCACACGTCGGGCAAACGCGCGCGCGCCCGCGCCAGGGCTGCCTGCGAACTGTTTTCCGTCATCACTTCGTAGCCGCTGGCTTCCAGCAGCATCGAGAGCATCAGCGCCGCATCGGGATTGTCGTCGACCACCATGATGCGCAAGGCCCGTGCCGGCGTCCCGGCCGGGCGCTGCTCGTCGGGCTGCGCGTGTGCGTCGTCGCCATCGAGCAGCGGCAGGATCAGCGTAAATATACTGCCCAGGCCGGGCCCGTCGCTGGCGGCGAGCACCTGTCCGCCATGCAGCTCGGCCAGGCTCTTGACCACCGCCAGCCCCACCCCCAGGCCGCCCTGCCCCCGGTCCGCGCTGCGTGCGCCCTAAGTGAACAGGTCGAAAACATGCGGCAGCAGGTCGGGTGCAATCCCAATGCCGTTGTCGCGCACCTCGAGCTTGACGTGTGCGCCTTCGCGCGTCATGACCAGTGCAATCTGGCCGCCCTGCGGCGTATATTTGGCGGCATTGTTAAGCAGGTTGGTAATGACTTGCACCACCCGTTTCTGGTCGCCCAGAATGCGCAGCCGCTGCGGCGGCACGCTCACCGCCAGGCCGTGGCGGCGCGCTTCGATGGTCGGTCGCACCTGCTCGACGGCGTCGTTGACGATACCTTGCATATCCTGCGGATTTTTCTCGGTCGAGATCAAGCCGCGCGTCACGCGCGAGACGTCGATCAGGTCGTCGACCAGGCCGGTGATATGGCCCACCTGGCGGATGATGATGTCGGTGATGTCGCGCATGCGCGTTTCGTCCAGCCGCGCGTGGCGCAGCAACTGGGCCGCCGAACTGATGGGCGCGAGCGGATTGCGCAGTTCGTGCGCCAGCATCGCCAAAAATTCATCCTTGCGCCGGTGCGCTTCGCGCAGGTCTTCTTCGGCCTTCATGCGCTCGGTGATGTCGAGCGTGACGCCGCGCACCGAATGCACCTTGCCCGCTTCATCGCAGCGCACCTTGCCGCGGATGTCGAGCCACAGCAGGCGCCCGTCATCGGGCCGCTTGAAGCGCACGATCTACTGGTAGCCGCCTTTGTCGGCAATGGCGCGCGCGCGCGAACGGATCAGGCGCGCGGCGTCTTCGGAATGGATGGACTGGGACATGAGGTCGATATTATTTTCGCTGCGGCCCAGCACCAGCGCCGCATTGTCTAAAAAGTCCATCCGGCTAGAGGCGACGTCCCAGTCCCACACCAGCATGCGCGCCGCGTTCATGCCGTCGGACAGGCGCTCGGCGCTTTCGCGCTGGGCGAATTGGGCGGTGACCGCATCGGTGACGTCGTGGCCCTGCACGAAAATCCCGATGGCCTTGCCATCGTTGCCGAACACCGGCTGGTACAGCATGTCGATATAGCGCTCCGACACCGGCCCGCCCGCCACCGGCTGCACGCGCAGCTTGATGCCGCGCCCGACAAACGGCTCGCCGGTGCTGGTGACCCGGTCGAGCAGCTCTTCGTAACCCTGGCCCTGTACTTCGGGCAGCGCCTGCCACACCGGTTTGCCGATCAGTTCGCGGTGGCCCACCAACTGGTAATAGGCTTCATTGACCATTTCGAACACGTGCTGTTCGCCGGTCAGCACGGCGATAAAGCCGGGCGCCTGGTTGAACAGGTTGCGCAGGTGGCTGCGCTCGTCGTTGATGATGCGGCTCATCGCCTCGTGCATCTGGGCGTGCGTGAAGTGGTCGGCCACGCTGCGCGCCGGTGGCGCCGTCTCCACGGCAGCGACGTGCGAGGTACGGTCGAAGCGGTACAGATCGGTTACGTCGATCGCGTTTTGCGCCACAAAGGCGACCTTGCCGTCCGCACCCTTGACCGGGGTGTGCACCGTGCTCCAGAAGCGCTCATCAAATACCTTGCCCTGCGCCGTTTCGCGCGGCACCGAGTAGCGCAGAAAGGCCGTGGTAAGCGGCTGGCCGCTTTCAATGGCATACAACAGCGAGCTGCGCACTTCCTCGATTGCGGTCGAATCGGGATCGTCCGGGTTTTGCGGAAAAGCGTCGAACACATAGCGCCCCAGCAAGTCGCCCTCGATGCGCCCGGTCGCGCGCAGGTAGGCGTCGTTGACGCCAATGATGTTCAGCTCGAGGTCCATCACGAGGTAGAAATAAGGCGAAACGCGAAACAGCGCTTGAAAGTCGGGCAGAGGATTCATCGCGGAATTGTCTCATACGCAAGCGTGCGCACAAGGGCGCTTGTTGTCGTTTTACACCACGACGGCGCGTGAATATGCCGCTGCGCTTAGTCTTACGCGCAGAGCGCAAATCTTCCGACGGGCGCGTGGGTGAACATCCGATGAATCACGGTCGCGCTGATGGCTAAGATAAACCTACCTGAACAATTTCTAGGAGCACAGCATGAACAAAAACAACCAGGCCGGTGGCCACAACACGCCACAAGGCGGCAACAAATCGGGCTCGTCAGGCAAAGACAAAGCCGGACAGCAGAACCAGCAGTCAAGTTCCAGTGGCAACCAGGGCGGCGCGCGCCAGCAGGCTGACGGCGGCAAACAAGGCCACCACGTGAACCCGGCCGCGCAGCAGGCCGGTTCGCAAGAGCCAAAGGGCAACCAGGGCGGCAAGTAAGCCAACTGTTGATCTGGCGAGGTCGGTGGGGGTCGCGTTTTGCGAAACGCGGCCCTTTTTTCAGTCCAGCTCGATCAGCAAAGGCTGGTGGTCGGGGCCGAAGTTGCCCGGCATGACGCGCAGCTCGCGCACGCGCGGCGCCAGGTCGGCGCTGGCGAAGATGAAGTCGCTCGTAAAAGGTACGGTGCGCTCGTCATGCAGGCAGACGGTAGGCGCGTGCGTCAGCGCGGGATGGCGCACGCGCCACGCATCGCGCATGGCCGGCACGCCATCTTCGTACGGGTCTTGCAGGCGCAGGTACTCGGCTGAACCGGGCAAGAAATTGAAGTCGCCCGTAAGCAGTGCCGGCATGGCGCGCGGTACCGCGCAAAAAGGCCCGTTGTCGCTGTCGCCCGGGCGCGTGGCTGCTGCGTGCAAGCAGGCGTCGCGGTGCAGTTCGCGCAAACGCTCCACTTGCGCCGCGCGCTGCACAAGCGAAAAATATTCAAGATGGGCCGTGCTTACGCGCAGCAAGCCGCGCGCTGTGTCGAGTGTGGCTTCAATGGCGCCGCGCTGCATGCTCATGACGGCGGCATCGGCCGGCCAAGGCAGCGCATGGCGCAGCACCTGCACGACCGGAAAGCGCGAAAAAATCATGTTTCCAAATAGTAGCCTGGCGTCGCCCTCCCCCTGCGTATCGGTGGCTACGCCGGCAAGGGGCGTGTAGCCATGCAGCAGGCGCGCCAGTTGCATGAACTGGTTGCCGCCGTCGGCGCCCGGCAGATCGGTATAGCCGGACGAGACTTCCTGCAGGCAGAGTACGTCAAAGTCGGCCATGTGGCGCAGGTCGGCCACCACGCGCGCGATGCTGCAAGTGTCGCGCAGGCCATGCCCACGCTGGATATTCCATGAAAGCAGTTTCATCTTTGCCCCTCCCAAACGGACAGGCTAGCCCAGCGCTATGCAGTGGGCATGAGGCACATCATTTGTTCGCGGAATAGAAAAACAGGCAGGCGGGCACTGTCCACTTGGCAAGACCACGATATCGCAAATACAACACCATTCGCGTCATTTCTTGTTGAAAAACAAATTACGAATTGACAATAATCATCGAAGAACGATAAGTTAGTGGGAAGCGCCTGCAGTCTGCTTGTTGCAGCCGGCCACGAAGCCATGGCGAGACCAACTACCGGGACCATACGATGAAAACAGCTTTCAAGCGCATCTTGGCCGTTGCAGCGCTGGTTATGGCAGCGCCGATGGCGACCGCGACGGTTCTCAATTTCGATGACCTGACCGGTATCGGCGCGATGAGCTCCTATGGCGGCTTCACTTTCAGCGACTGGAATTATTACGACTTCGCGCAGTCCCCCTACAACCCGGCGTCGGGCCAGACCCGCCTGTTCAGCTTGAGCAACAAGAACGACTTTGGCAGCGCCACCGCATTTACTTTCGAAGGCGCCAGCCTGGCCGGCGACGCGCGCGTGCTCGTGCATTTCAACATGTTCCGCGGCGGTGCCCTGGTCGGCTCATCGGGCACGCTGGAAGTGTCGGACCGCCCGACCTTCCTTTCCAGCGGCTATGCTGGCCTGGTGGACCGCGTCACGGTCTTTAGCAACAAACCCGAATACTTCGTCATGGACGATCTGACCTTTAACGCCGCAGTGGCCGTGCCGGAACCGGGCAGCCTTGCGCTGCTCGTCGCTACCATGGCTGCGATGGCTGCGATGGCTGCGATGGGCTGCGTGGCGGGCCGCCGCAAGGCATCAGCGCGCGCCGTTCCCCAGCAAGCCATCCTGGACGACGGCCTTTGTTCGCCTCGCGGTCCCGGTCAATCCAGCTTAAGGCGGCTGCGCGCGGCCGCCAGCAGGGCGACATCGTAGGGATGCAGGTTTTCGAGGAACAGCATTTCGGCCTGTGCCGGGTCGTCCAGGCACATTTCGAGCATCACCGGACCATCTTCCTCGACGCCCAGAAAATCCTTGCTCCAGCGATTGTTGCGATGGGTGCGCAGGACGTCGCAGCCCAGTTCCGCCAGCGGCGCGGCAACGCCGGCGGCCACGGCCGCCAACTGCCATTCATCCCAGAATTGCACAGATTTCGCGAGATCGTTCATGGTTGTCCAATAAGTAAAACTGCAATAGAAAAAGGGCCACACCTCGCGATGTAGCCCTACAATTCTGGCTCCCCGACCTGGACTCGAACCAGGGACCTGCGGATTAACAGTCCGTCGCTCTACCAACTGAGCTATCAGGGAAAAGAGGCCGCATTATAGCGGCCCGGCAGCAATATTAGAAGTAGTAATTGCCGAAAAGGCCGACATGATTGCCGTCGAATTTGTAATTGGTGCCGCTCACCGTGTACTTTTCGCGGACGTAGCGTATTTTCACGCCAGCACTAGGGGAAAACATGTACTCAACTTCCCCCAGCGCGCCCGTGGTGTTGTCGAACTCGGTGTCGTAGCCGTCAATCACGCCGCTGCTCTTGAGGCGCACGTTGGTCACGTGGCGAATACCGGTGCCGAAGCGCCATTTTGGCGAGACGTGGTAATAGCCGATGACTTCGATCGGATAACGGCGGAAATGAATGTCGCCATTCTTGGCGGTCGAATTGTCGACGTGAAAACCAACGTTCCCCTGCACCGAAAACTGCTCATTGATGCGATGTTCAACACCAACCGTGAAGGCGACCAGGCCGCCCGAATGGATGGTCTGGCTCGAGCCGTCGGTAAATTCGGTCGTCGCAATGTCGTCGCCGCCGCCGGTGATACCCATGCCGATCATGAAGTGGGTCTTCTTGACTGCCAGGCGCGCAGGCTGTTGCTGCGGCTGTGCGCTCTGAGGCAATTGTGCCTGCTGCGCCGGTTGCGCCGACAGGGGAACACCGTTTTGCATGTCGGCATTCTGGGCTTGGGCCGCGCCGATGGAGGCGATGACCAGGGCGATCGAAAGAAAAGTAGTTTTCATGGGAATATAAATGGAGAAATTGGCGAGACACTAAGCTTGTGTTTTGTCCATGCGCATCATGATAAGGAGTTACTTACCTGCAAGCAAATTTAACTATTGCACTTGTAGCAAATTGCCGACAAACAGATACAGGCGCTGCCGATAGCAGCGCAATAACAAAAAAGGCCACGCTTTTCAACGTGGCCTTTCAAATTCTGGCTCCCCGACCTGGACTCGAACCAGGGACCTGCGGATTAACAGTCCGTCGCTCTACCAACTGAGCTATCAGGGAAAAGAGGCAACATTATGTACTTCCCAGATTGCACTGTCAAGATGATGACATTCGCACAAAGTGTTGCCGTACTTCCTGATGCCTTTCGAACCGCGCAGTGCGCGATCCGAAGAAGCAAGATTTTAGAGGACTTTCGCAATCGCGTCAATGACGCGATCAATATTTTTCGAATTGAGCGCGGCAATGCAAATGCGGCCGGTGTCGATCGCATAGATCGCATGCTCGGTGCGCAAACGCTCGACCTGCTGCCGGGTCAGCCCGGAATACGAAAACATGCCGACCTGCTCGCGCACGAATGCAAAGTCGTGTTCGGGAGCCTGTAGCCTGAGTTTTTCAACGAAGGCCGTGCGCATCTCCTTGATCCGCACGCGCATGCCGGCCAGCTCGTCTTCCCACAGGGCGCGCAATTCCGGCGAAGTGAGCACGGTGGCGACCACCTTGCCGCCATGGACCGGCGGGTTCGAGTAGTTGGTGCGCACCACGCGCTTGAGCTGCGAGAGCAGGCGCGCGGCCTCCTCGGCGCTCGCGCCCACCACGCTGAGCGCACCCACGCGCTCGCCGTACAGCGAAAAGGATTTGGAAAAGGAATTGGAGACCAGCAGCGGCCCGCCGGCTGCGGCAAACTTGGCCACGACCGCGCCGTCGGCTGCGATGCCAGCGCCAAAGCCCTGGTACGCCATGTCGAGGAACGGCACCAGGCCGGCGTCTGCCACGGCGGCGACGACTTGATCCCACTGGGCCGCGGTGAGATCGGCGCCGGTCGGATTGTGGCAGCATGCGTGCAGCAGCACGATGGCGCCGCGCGGCGTGGCCTGCAGGTCGGCCAGCATGCCGGCAAAGTCGACGCCGCGGGTGGCCGCGTCGTAGTAGCGGTAAGTTTGGACGGTGAAGCCGGCGCTTTCGAACAGCGCGCGATGGTTTTCCCAGCTCGGGTCGCTGATGTAGACGCACGAACCGGGCGCAAAGCGCTGCAGGAAGTCGGCGCCGATTTTCAGTGCACCCGTGCCGCCGATGGCTTGCACGGTGACGGCGCGCCCGTCTTGAATAATCGGGCTGCCGGCACCAAATACCAGCTCTTGCACCGCCTTGTCGTAGGCAGCCAGGCCTTCGATCGGCAGGTAGGTGCGCGGTGCTTGCTGTTCGATCAATATTTCTTCAGCTTTGCGCACGCAGGCGAGCAGCGGCACTTTGCCGTTGTCGTCATAATAGACCCCGACGCCAAGGTTGATTTTCGCTGGATTGGTGTCGGCGTTGAACGCCTCGGTGATGCCCAGGATCGGGTCGCGCGGGGCCATGTCGATCGCGCTGAACATACTGGCGGAAGCTGTGGAAGTCATCTGGATAAAAGGGTTGTCGGCTGTGGTTGTATAGACAGCGGACCCATATGAACATTGGGTCCGTTTGCGGGACCACCATTCTAACAAAGGTCAGTACCCATGGCAGAACTATCAATTGCAACCGAGAGCGCGCCGAACGTCATCACGTTCCCCGGCTCCCCCTTCAAGCTGCACCAGCCGTTCGCGCCGGCGGGCGACCAGCCCACCGCCATCGCCGGCCTGATCGAAGGCATCAACGACGGCCTGTCGTTCCAGACACTGCTCGGCGTGACCGGTTCCGGCAAGACCTACACCATGGCCAACGTGATCGCCCAGGCGGGCCGTCCGGCCATCGTGTTTGCGCCCAACAAGACGCTGGCCGCGCAGCTGTACTCGGAGTTTCGCGAATTCTTCCCGCAAAATGCGGTCGAGTATTTCGTCAGCTACTACGACTACTACCAGCCCGAAGCCTACGTCCCGCAGCGCGACCTGTTCATTGAAAAGGACTCGTCGATCAACGAGCATATCGAGCAGATGCGCCTGTCGTGCACCAAGAGCCTGATGGAGCGGCGCGACGTCATCATCGTGGCTACCGTGTCGGCCATTTATGGCATCGGCAACCCGAGCGAATACCACCAAATGATCCTGACGCTGCGCGCCAAGGACAAGGTCGCGCAGCGCGACGTCATCGCGCGCCTGATCCAGATGCAGTACACGCGCAACGAAGTGGACTTCGGGCGCGGCACCTTCCGCGTGCGCGGCGACACCATCGACATTTTCCCGGC
The DNA here is from genome assembly GCF_049896185.1 of Massilia sp. TSP1-1-2. Lineage (NCBI taxonomy): Bacteria > Pseudomonadati > Pseudomonadota > Betaproteobacteria > Burkholderiales > Oxalobacteraceae > Massilia > Massilia sp. TSP1-1-2. Next base: position 103,214 of record NZ_JAFCTU010000005.1, on the reverse strand, counting down.
CGAGCATGCCGAACTGGCGATCCGCCTCGAGATGTTCGACGACCAGATTGAGTCGCTCCAGCTGTTCGATCCGCTCACCGGGCGCGTGCGCCAGAAAATTCCCCGCTTTACCGTCTACCCCGGTTCGCACTACGTCACGCCGCGCTCCACGGTGCTGCGCGCGATCGAATCGATCAAGCTGGAACTGGCCGACCGGCTCGAGTTTTTCCGCAAGGAGAACAAGCTCATTGAAGAGCAGCGCATCGAGCAGCGCACCCGTTTTGATCTGGAGATGATGGCCGAAATCGGCTTCACCAAAGGTATCGAGAACTATTCGCGCCACCTGTCGGGCGCCATGCCGGGCGAGCCGCCGCCAACGCTGGTCGACTACCTGCCCAAGGACGCGCTGATGTTCCTCGACGAGTCGCACGTATTGGTCGGGCAGCTCAACGCCATGTACAACGGCGACCGCTCGCGCAAGACCAACCTGGTCGACTATGGTTTCCGGCTGCCGTCGGCGCTGGACAACCGCCCGCTCAAGTTCGAAGAATTCGAGGGCAAGCTGCGCCAGACGATCTTCGTCTCGGCCACCCCGGCCGAGTATGAAAAAACGCACTCCGACAATGTCGTCGAGCAGGTGGTGCGCCCCACCGGCCTGGTCGACCCGCAAGTGATCGTCAAGCCGGCCCTGTCGCAGGTCGACGACCTGATGTCCGAGATCCAGGACCGGGTCAAGAAGGACGAGCGGGTGCTGGTCACCACGCTGACCAAGCGCATGGCCGAGCAGCTCACCGACTACCTGGGCGACCATGGCATCAAGGTGCGCTACCTGCACAGCGACATCGAGACGGTGGAACGGGTCGAGATCTTGCGCGACCTACGTCTTGGCACCTTTGACGTGCTGGTCGGGATCAACCTGCTGCGCGAGGGCCTGGATTTGCCGGAAGTGTCGCTGGTGGCCATCCTGGACGCCGACAAGGAAGGTTTCCTGCGTTCCGAGCGCAGCCTGATCCAGACCATCGGGCGCGCGGCGCGCAACATCAATGGCGTGGCGATTTTGTATGCGGACCGGGTCACCGATTCGATGCGCCAGGCGATCGACGAAACCGAGCGGCGGCGCGCCAAGCAGCAGGCGCACAACATCTTGCACGGCATCACGGCAGTGGGCATCAAGAAGCAGATCAAGGAGCTCATCGACGGCGTCTACAGCCCGCAGCAGGCGCGCGAGCATATGGAGACCGAAAAGGAAACCGCGAAGATCGAGTCGATGAGCGAAAAGCAGATCGGCAAAGAGATCAAGCGGCTCGAAAAGCTGATGCTCGACCATGCGCGCAACCTGGAATTCGAAAAGGCGGCGCAGGTGCGCGACCAGCTGCACGTGCTCAAGACGCAAGCCTTTGGCGCGCCGGGCACCGACAACGTCGTCTCGATTCTGGGCAAATGAAAGTCAAGCGCATCGTTGCCAACGTCGGCACCGGCGACCCGGCGCGGGCGCAGGTCTTTTACCAGGACGTGCTCGGCCTCGAGCTGTTGATGGATCAGGGCTGGATCAGGACCTACGGGTCCGAGCAGTCCATGCGCTTGCAGCTGAGCTTTGCGTCGGAAGGCGGGGCGGGCACGGCCGCACCGGCGCTGTCGATCGAAGTCGATGACGTCGATGAAGCATGCGCACGCATGGGTGCTGCCGGCTTCATGGCAGAGTACGGCCCGGTCGACGAACCCTGGGGCGTGCGGCGATTTTACGTGCGCGATCCGTTTGGCCAGCTGGTCAACATCCTGGCTCACCAAAGCGCGGCGCCTGGTGGGGCGGAAAAGCGCTAGCGCATTGCGCCAAGGGCAGCGTCACCGAGACATTAGCCATGGCGGAATGCGCTGCGCTTTTCCGCCCTACTTGTTCGCGCAGCTGGCTAAAATCCTTGTCCAGAAGCACGGCGTCCGGTAGGGCGGAAAAGCGCTAGCGCATTCCGCCAAGGCGAGCGTCATGGAGACACTAGCCATGGCGCAATGCGCTGCGCTTCCCCCTACGTGTTCGCGAACTGATTAGCGAAATGCCCCGGGAATTGCTTCGGCAAACGGATACATACCGAAGTATGGCTTGGCTTGCTCCAAGACGCGCGCCACTGACGGGCGCGCCATCAGCCTGTCGAAGTATGCCCGCAATTGCACGCATGCATCGGGGAACGGCTGCACCGTGCCGGCGTAGAACAGCGCCGGCGCCGCCGCGCAATCGGCCATCGAAAACGCGTCCGCGCCCACCCAGGTGCGCCCCGCCATGCGCTCGTCGATCATGTGGTATGCGCTGCCCAGCGCCGCGCGCTGCGCTGGTAAGTCGCCGCCCGCTGCACGCAAACGGTCGAGCACGATCTCCTGCATCGGCCCCTGCACATGATGGTCGAACACCCGATCCCACAGACACACGTCGAGCGCCGCTTCCCACTGCCGCGGGATCAAGATGTGCGGCGCCGCGTGGTGATGGTCCAGGTATTCGATAATGACCGAGCTCTCGGCCACGGTGCGTCCGCGCGCATGTTCGTTCAATACCGGAAACTTCATCATGGGCCAGAGCGCCCTCAGCGCGGCCCGGTCGGCATCATTGCCTAGGTCGATCAAGCGCGGTTCGAACGCCGTCCCGAGCTCGTACAGCGCGACCAGCACTTTGTGGCAGTACGATGCCAGCGGGTGGTAATACAGCGTGGGCGACACCGGTTTCCTCCTGCGATGGCAACAAACGTCATGCTTGCATCAATGGCCGGCCAGCGCAAGCACTGCACCTACTTACGCGTCTTCTTTACATTTCCTTTACAGCTAAGCCCCTAGTCTTTACGACATTTTTAACGGCCCTTCGCTAAGCTAGACTTCCCTGCAAACAAGGAAGCGAGCCATGATCAGAAAAATTTTTGTCGTCAGTGCAGTACTGGCCGCAGGCGCCGTCTCGCTTGCCGCCGCGCGCGTATTTATCGCGCCCGCCATGGGTGCGGCCACCGTGGCGCAACTCGATGCATCCGACTCCGCCTACCACCTGTCGATGTTCCTGCTGTACCTGTCGTCCCTGGCGCCGCTCGTCATCACCTGCCTGTTCGCGCTGGCCCTTCACCTGATGCTGCGCTCAAAAAAATGAAATCACTCACCCTGACCCGTTTAGCGCCGATTGCCGCCCTGCTGCTTGCAGGCTGCACCCCTCCCGAAGTGGTTGAAATCAAACCCAACGAAACGGCCTTCCTGATCCAAATGGACGGCAACAGCAAGACCCAGAAAGCCTTCATGTCGGAAGACTATCTGGCCGAAAACAAGGTCGCGTCCAAGCGCGTGGTCATTGCCTACGTGGGCGTACCGGGCGGCGGCTTTCGCCAGCGCGTGCTCGCCGCCAAGCTGATCACCGTCGACCGCACGCCCGTCACGCGCGAATGGACCCGCTCGAACAAGACCGGCACCAGCATGTCGAACCAGGCCATTTCGGTCGAATCGCGCGAGAGCATCGATTTTACCGTCGGCGTGGTGATGACAGCCTCGGTGCCGGAACAGTTGGCGGCGAAATTTCTTTACCACTACGCCGGCACGCCGCTGTCGAGCATTGCCGACACCAACATCCGCGGCTTCGTGCAGGCGGCCCTGTCGCGCGAATTCGGTTCGCGCGAACTGGATGCGGCAAGAAAAGACAAGGCCGCCATTTTCGCCAAAGTGCTGCAAGAAACGCGGGACACCTTCACCATCAAAGGCATTTCCATCGACAACCTGGGCTACTCGGAAGGCATGACCTACGCCGACCCGGCAATCCAGAAATCCATCAACGAAACCTTTGAAGCGAGCATGGCGGTGCAAAAGGCCGAGCAGAAAGTGCGCGAGGCTTACCAGTTGCGCCTTGCGGCCGAAGAATTTGTCAAAGCGAAGGATGCGTCAATCGCGAAAATCGACCTCGACATCCGCCAGTTGCAGGCGCAAGCGCAGCTGGAATCGGTGCGCAAATGGGATGGCCATCTGCCCGCCAATGTCGTCCCGCAGGGGTCAAGCATGCTGTTCGGGCTGGACAAGCCAGCGGGACGCTAGTGTCCTGAGTTGGAAGTTCGTTGTTTATAAATATTCGGAAATCGCCGAGAGACAAGGAACAAAAGCGGAGCAAGGCCGAGGCCTTGCGAGCATTTTTGACGCAGTATCGCGGGGATTCTCGGGATATTTATACACGAACTTCCAACTCGGGACACTAGCATGCAGTCCAAGACTCGCCCACGCTACTCCATCGCGCGCAGCGTCGATGCGCTGCGCATCGCGATCCCCGTCAAACGCAACTGGCTCGCCATCGTCGCTACTTGCGGCTGGCTTATGCTGGTCGCCGGTGCAGTGCTGGGCGGACATGAAAAACACGCCGCCACCGGGGGCAAGGTCGTGCTGTGCCTGATGCTTGCCTATGGCCTGTTGCTCTTGCTGTGGCAGCTGTTCGGCCAGGAAGTGATCATCGATGACGGGGCCGCCCTCACCTACCGGATTGAATTGTTTGGCTCTGGCTACAGCCGCAACTATGCCACGGACCGCATCAGTTCTCTGCGTACGATCGATTTTTCAGTCAGGTGGTTCAGCTGGCGGCGCGACCGGCTCCCGCCCTTCTGGGGCGAGCGTGCCGGCCCCATCGCCTTTGACTGCGGCACGCGCGCGGTCTGCATCGCCCCCTCGCTCACGCCGGCCGAAGCGCAGGAAGTGCTGGCGATCCTCAAGCAGCGCTTGCCTGCCGGCGCGTTCGCCGCGCGCGCCAGCACTGCGCAATAACACCGCACACGGCCAGTGGCGGCGCCCCGCTGGCCGGCCACCGGCATGTGGCTTATTGCGGCGCCGGCGAGGTCGTCACGAGCGTGCGCTGCACCCAGCCGCCGGACACGTTTTCGCCATCGATCTTGACGAAGCCGTCGCGCTCTTCGCCGGTGGCAATGGCTTCTTCCGAACGCTTGAGCGAGCCCATCAATTTGCTGCTCGAACGTGGTTCGCTGTACACCTTGACCGATGCCAGGCGCGCATACACGCTGGCGCCGCCCGCCACCGGCGTGCCTTCGCGGGTCGATGCGGCCGCATTTACGCGGCTGGCCGCGCTGCTGGACTTTACCAGGCTCGGCTGGTTGCGGATGGTGTTGACGATGCGGTTGTAATTGTCGAGCAAGCTGGCGGCGACCATCTTGCCTTCCGGCGTATTGGTGTAGCCGCCCAGGCTGGTGTAGCCACCGCCGCCCCAGTTCCAGCCCGACACGCCAAAGTCCGTCTTCTTGGCCATGCCTTCGGCCGCCGCCACCTGAATGCCGGAGCGCACGTCGGCGATCAGCAGCGAAGTCTGCGCTTCCTTAAACTTGATGTTGCCGGCGATACCGCCCACGATGCCGCCCAGGCCGCCGAGGAAACGCCCGCCATAGCTGCTCAACGCCGCCCCCATGCCGCCGGTGTCGCCGGCGGTAAATTGCACGCCCGGCGTCATCACGAAGTCAGCCGCCTGCAACTGGCCCTGCCCTACGTTCGAGCCAGCCAGCACTTGCCCGCCGGCGGCCAGGGCGCGCTCTTCCTGCAAGTTTTGCATGGCCACGCCGCGCTCGACGACGGTGAAGCAATGCGATTGCTGGATCATGATGCGCAGCAGCGAAATCGGCGAACCGAGACCGTAACTTTGCAACTGGTGCTGGCTGGCGCCCTGATTTTCGCTCACCGCGATCGTGCCCAGCGGCCGTTCGCAGCGCTCAACATTGCTGCTCGTTTCCTGAGCGTGGACCGGAAGGGCGGCGGCGGCGACCGCAAAAGCTAGGGCGAAAGATTTCATGTTGGACCAGGAAGAAAGTTGTAAACCTATAATTTTAGCAACAATTTTCATGCTGGCTGTATATATCTTGCTATTATCGCCAAGGAGGCAAAAAAGCCACAGGCATCAAGCGCTGCGCGGCTCGTCTGCATTGTGACGCGCGAGCTGCCGGTAGGCCACGGCCGATGCCGCCAACAGCAGCACAATGGCAATGTAGGAAAACAGCCGGTACGGGTTTTTGGCGATGCTGGGAACGGCGTTCGAGGGCATGCTGGCCGCATCCATGTGCAGGTCGTAGGTGGCGCCGATGACCAGTTCACTATCGTTGATGGCATTGGTCAGGTGCAAGCCCTTGCCGCCCCGGTGCACCGTCATTTTTCCGTCGCGCCATACGAAGGTACGGCGTTCGTCGCCGGTCAGCACCGTGCCTACCACGTGTCCGCTGCTGTTGATGTCGCTCGCGTAGCTGTTGCCGTAGCCAATCATCGCACCAAGGTCGATCATGCGCTTGCCGTCATGGACGAAGGCATGCCACTGGCGGTTCGGCATTTCCGAGGCGCCGACGACCATGCCGGCGTCGTTGATCGCCGTGGCCGAGCTCAGGCGGCCGCCCAGCGTGCCCAGGTCGCGCATGCCCGCCACGGGGCTGTAGACAAAGGCGTGGCGGTAGTCGTCGGCAGTGGCGGCGGTGCCAACCACCTGCCCGTGATTGTTCATGCCGCTCGCGTAGCTGACCTTGCCGCCCAGCGTGCCCAGGTCGGTCAGCGCGTCCCCGCCTGCGTAGGCAAAGGCGTGCCACTCGCCTGCCTCGGTATCGGCAAAACCGACGGCCTCGCCGGCGTCGTTGATCGCCATGCCATAGCTGCTCGGCCCGCCCAGCGTGGGCAAGTCGCGCCGCCCGTTCACGCGGTCGAACAAAAAGGCGCGCCAGGTGCCATCGCTCTGGCTGGCAGAACCAACGATTTCGCCGCGCTGGTTGATGCCCTTGGCATCGCTGTACTGGCCGGCGCGCGCGGCCAGCTCGGTCAACACGCCTTTTTCAAACAGCACGCCGCGCTGGCGCCCGGCTTCATCCTGCAGCACGGCGGCGACCTGGCCGCGCGCGTTCACATCGAAGGCGATGGTTGACTCGCCAGCGCGGGTGGTAATGCCGAGCGAACGGGTGGCCGTGGCGGTAGCAGGGGCCACGGGCGTTACCGTGGCGCCATCGGCTGCAACTGCGTGGCAGCAAGACACGGATAGGAAAATGAGGGCGTGAGGCAGTGCAAAATGCATGGTTTGTCTCCGTTTTTGTATGGAATGCCGCCTCGGCCAGCGCGAAAACGTTGACAAAGCGATCTCCAGGAACTATACGGTAAGACTGCGATTTAAAATACACAATTTTGCTATCATATAGCAAATATGCCTACCAAGAGATGGATAGAGGCGGACTCCGGCAGTTACAGCGATTTGACGAAGGCGCGTATGCCCGCCAAAAACATCTCGACCGCCATGGCACTGAGAATGAGCCCCATCAAGCGTTCGAAGGCCGTCATGACCTGCGGGCCAAGTTTTTGCTGCAAGCGCTCGGCGCTCAGGAACACGGCCAGCCAGACCAGCGCGACGGCGGTCAAGGCGCCCACGTGCAGCACGATGTCGGCAGCCGTTTCCGACGAGAACAGCAGCACGGTGGCCAGCGCCGAGGGTCCGGCGATCGCAGGAATGGCCAGCGGCACGATGAACGGCTCGGCGCCGCCCTCCTCGCTCACGCCGAACGGGCCGCCCGGCTGCGGAAACACCATGCGCAGCGCGATCAAAAACAGGATCACGCTGCCGCCGATGCGCAGCGAAATTTCCGACAGTTGCATGGCGGCGAGCAAGTGGCGCCCAAAGAACATAAACAGCAACAGCACCACGAACGCGATCAGGCATTCGCGCACCACCACCTTCCAACGCCTTTCCTTGGGCACCTGCGCCAGGGCGCTGACAAACAGGGGCACGTTGCCGAACGGGTCGGTGACCAGGATGAGCAGGATGAAGGTCTGGATGAAGGTTTGGGTCATGTGAAAGTGGCGGGCGGGATTTGCCTACGGTAGGTTTGTCTACCTGATGCACGATCACACTCGGGTAAAAAGGGCGACCATATTATCACGAGGAAACTTTTACACCTATTCGCGGAGCCTGGGCTACCAACAATACAACGCTGCGCACAGTTGCAGAAGGGCATTGCACTACGCTGGCGCGCCGCTGTGTATGATTATCGGTAGTGACCGATAGTTACCGATAATTACCGGTTAACTCCTTTTTGTTACTCAATTTAAGTTACTCAACATGCAGGCAGCACCGCGCTTCGCAATCATCTTGATGCTGTGCTCGCTATGGTCCGCCGGCCCGGCGCCCGTGCGCGCCGCGGACTCCCAGCCGGAGCGCTGGTCCACGCTCACTCACAGCGCTTTCAGGCACATCGCCGCACCCGGCGGGGCCAGCAGCAACGTCATCGTCCAGGATCTGAACGGTTTCCTTTGGCTGGGCACCCAGGCTGGCCTGATGCGCTGGGATGGCTACACGATGCGGCGCTACAGCGCCGACAACCAGCGCTCGCACGCCCTGCCCGACGGCTACATTCTCAGCCTGCATATCGACCCGCGCGGACGCCTCTGGATCGGCACCAGCGCCGGCGGCCTGGCCCGCTACGACGCCGAGCACGACAATTTTGTACGCTACCCGGCCGGACCCAAGGGCGTGAGCGACACGCGCGTCTCGGCGCTGGCGGGCGACGGCGCCGGCGGCGTGTGGATCGGCACTGGCGCCGGGCTGGACCACATGGGCGCCGACGGCGTGCTGCAACGCGCCGGCAGCGGCGCGCCCACCATTGCCGGCGCCGACCTGCCGCAAGGCGGCATCGAGGCGCTGCTGCGCGACCGGCGCGGCAATCTGTGGATCGGTACACGCCACGGGCTGTTGCGTCGCAACGCCGGGGACAGTGCCTTACTGCCCGTGGCGCTGCCGAGCGCCACCGATACGGGAGCGGCGGCGGCAATCAGCACCCTGTACCAGGACAGCGCCGGACGGGTCTGGGCCGGCACCCGCAGCACCGGCGCGTTCACCATCGCCGAAGGCGCCAGCGTCGCACAGCCGGTCCGGGAAGGCGGCCCCACGCCCAGCATCGAGCACGAGCGCGTGCTGTCGATCGTCGAGGTGGCGCCCGACCAGGTCTGGCTCGGCACCGAAGGCATGGGCATCATGGCGATCGACCCGGAGAGCGGGGCCACGCGCCGCATCCGCCACCAGCCGGACGTGCCCGACAGCCTCACTGACAACGAAGTGGACGCGCTGTTTCGCGAACGCAGCGGCATCATCTTCGCCGCAACCACCAGCGCGCTGAGCCAGTTCGACCCGCATCCGAAAGCCATGGTCACGCTGCGCCAGTCCGGCGCGCCGCTGGACGGCGCGCTTAGCATCCCCAGCATGCTGATGCGGGCCGACGGGCGCATGTGGCTCGGCGTGTCGGGCGGGGGCGTGCACATGGTCGATCCGCTCAGCGGGGGCACCGGCTACCTGGCGCCCGGCCCGGTGCCTTCCGGTTCGGGCTTGCCCAGCGGGCGCGTGCTGGCCATGGCCAACGGGCCGTTCGGCGAAGTCTACCTGGGCACCCAGCAAGGCCTCTACCGCACCGACGCCAATGGCGACAAGCCGGTGCGCGTCAAATTAGCGCCGCGCAGCGCCGACGGCGCGGTCTGGACGCTCGCCTTTCACAACGGTGCGATGTGGATAGGCGGTTTGGACGGGCTATGGCAATTTGCGATGGAAGGCGGCGTGCCGGGCAAGGCGCTGCGCCACGACACCAACAGCCTGGGCGACACGCGCGTCACGGCGCTGCTGCCGCTGGCCGACGGCGCGCTGTGGATCGGCACCAGAGCCGGCCTGGCGCGGATCGACGGCGCCAGCGGCAAGCTCGAACGGCTGCCCACCAGCGCCACGCGCGCCGACACCCTGCCGCCCGGCTATGTGTCGTCGCTGCTGCTGGACCGCCAGCAGCGCCTGTGGGTGGCCATTTTCGGCGGCGGCGTGGCCGTGCTCGAGAAAACCGGCGTTGACGGCAGGCGCGTGTTCCGGCGCCTGGGCAGCGCCCAGGGATTGCCCTATATGGGCGTCAATGCGCTGCTCGAAGACCGCGCAGGCATGATCTGGGCCAGCACCGATGACGGCCTGGCCCGGATCGACCCGGCCACCTTCGCCGTGGCTGCCTTCGGCGCCGCGCAGGGCGTGCACATCCTGTCGTACTGGACCAATTCGCGCAGCATGACCGACCAGGGCGAACTGCTGTTCGGCGGACTCACAGGGATGACGGTGGTGCGGCCCGAGCGCGTGGCGCCGTGGACTTACCAGGCCCCGCTGGTGGTGACGGAGGTCTCGGTGAACGACAGGCCGCTGCCGGAGGGACGCTTCAACGGGACGCCGGGCGCAGTCGGGCACACTGCGGGAGTGATCGAGATCACGCCGCAGGCGCGCGAACGGGGCTTCGCGCTGGCCTTTGCGGCGCTCGATTATTCAGCGCCCGAAAAGAATCGCTACGCCTACCGGCTGCTCGGTTTCGACGCGAACTGGATCAGCGCCGACGCCGGCGCGCGCCGGATCAGCTATAACAACCTGCCGCCGGGCGACTACACGCTGCAGCTGAAAGGGTCGAACCGCGACGGCGCCTTTTCGCCCATGCTGGAAGTGCCGGTGCGCGCGCTGCCCGCCTGGCACCAGACCATCGCGGTGCGCATGCTGTTCGCGCTGCTTGTCGCGGCGCTGCTGGCCGCATTGCTGGCGGCGCTGGTGCAGGGGCGCACTGCCCTGCTGCGGCGCCGCCAGCGCGAGCTGGAAAAACAGATCGGCGAGCGCACCGCCGAACTGCAGGCCAGCCAGCGCCAGTTGGAAATTTTTGCCTACGCCGATCCGCTCACCGGCCTGCCCAACCGGCGCTGCTTCAACGACGAATTGCGCCACATGGGCGCGCGCGCGCTGCGCGAGCAGCACAGTTTTACGCTGCTGCTGATCGACCTCGATCACTTCAAGCAAATCAACGACACGCTGGGCCACGACGCGGGCGACGCGCTGCTGATGGAAGCGGCCAGGCGCCTGCAGTTGGCGGTGCGCGAGTCCGACCGGCTGGCGCGCCTGGGCGGCGACGAATTCGCGGTACTACTGCCGCAGACGGGCGACGCGGCCACGGCGGCGGTCATTTGCGACCGGATCGTGGCCAGCATGGCCGAAGCTATCATGTTCGGCGAGCAGCGCATGCAGATCAGCGCCAGCGTGGGCGCGGCGGCGTCGGGCGAAGTGGGGGGCGACCTCGACGCCCTGTACAAGGCGGCCGATGTGGCGCTGTACGAAACGAAGCATCGGGGACGCAATGGGTGGAGCTGGTACCGGGCGCCGGGTTCGTAGCCAGGCTGGTTTCGCGAGAGCGACGCTGTCGCAAAAAGGGGCAACGGTAGAGCGAAGTCACATGGTCCTGTGAACGCCTCGTAGGGCGGAAAAGGGCAAGGCCCGCATTCCGCCATGCGTCTCGGCGGCGCTTCTCGGAATGCGACATACGCGACAACCGACCCTTTGCAACAGCTTCGTCCGCGAGGAGGACGTGACTGCAAAAAAACGGCGGAGGATCTGTCTGATCGTCCACCGTTGTTGGCTCGTTGTTGGCTCGTTGTTGGCTCTTTGTTGGCTATTACTGCTCGAATTTCTTCATCCATGCCGCCAGCTGGTGCGGGCGCAGGCCGTCGTAGTCTTCGAACGGCTGGTGAATCCACGGATTGTGCGGCAGCTCTTCCAGAAAATAATCCGGACGGATCGACGAACAGCCCTTGAGCCAGATGACGGCCGATTTGACTTCGGTCACGCCTTCAAAATTGTCGGCCAGGTGACGGGTAACCTTGTCGAGCGTGACGCCCGAATCGGCCAGGTCGTCGACCAGCAAAATCCTGCCGGCCAGCGGGCCCTTGGTCATCGTCATGTACTTGGCGATATCCAGGTCGCCGCGCACGGTGCCCGCTTCTTCGCGGTAGGAGCTAGTCGACAAAATCGCCAGCGGCACATCGAAGATGCGCGAGAACACGTCGCCCGGGCGCACGCCGCCGCGCGCCAGGCACAGTACCTGGTCGAACTTCCAGCCCGATTCATAGACCTTGAGCGCGAGGCGCTCGACAAGCCGGTTGTACTCGTCCCAGGAGACCCACAGGTCATTCTGGGTCGATGGTGGGGTTGTCATGTCAGCTCCTTATTCGAATGGGTGGCGCAGGACGATCGTCTCGACCCGGTCCGGACCGGTGGAGACCATATCGATCGGCACGCCAACCAGTTCTTCGATGCGCTTGATGTAGGCGCGCGCGGTCGCCGGCAGGTCGGCCAGCGACTTGGCGCCGACGGTGCTCTCCGTCCAGCCCGGCATCTCTTCATACACAGGCTGGCAGCGGCCCGCGTCTTCCGCGCCCACCGGGAAAATGTCGACGTCGCGTCCATCGAGCTTGTAGCCGGTGCACAGCTTGAGCGTTTCCACGCCATCGAGCACGTCGAGCTTGGTCAAGCACATGCCGGAGACGCCATTGATCTGGACCGAACGGCGCAGCAGTGCCGCGTCAAACCAGCCGCAGCGGCGCGCGCGGCCGGTGACGGTGCCAAATTCGTGGCCGACCGACGACAAATGGTGGCCGACGCCGCCATCCGTTGGCAGCTCGGACGGGAACGGACCGGAGCCCACGCGCGTGGTGTAAGCCTTGGTGATGCCCAAAATGTAATGCAGCATGCCGGGACCGACGCCGGCGCCGGCCGACGCATTGCCCGCCACGCAGTTCGACGAGGTCACGAACGGATAGGTGCCGTGGTCAACGTCCAGCAAAGAGCCTTGCGCGCCTTCGAACAGCAGGTTGCCGCCGGCCTTGTGCGCCGCGTACAGCGCGGACGAAACGTCGCCGACCATGGGTTTGAGGCGCGGGACCAGGGCCATCGCGTCGTCGAACGTTTTCTGGAAGTCGACCGCGTCGGCCTTCAGGTAATTGGTCAGCACGAAGTTGTGATAGTCGAGGTTTTCGCGCAGCTTTTCGGCGAAGCGCTCTTCATTGAGCATGTCGGCGATGCGAATGGCGCGCCGTGCCACCTTGTCTTCGTAGGCCGGGCCGATGCCCTTGCCGGTGGTGCCGATCTTGTTCACGCCGCGCGCCATTTCACGCGCCACGTCGATGGCGACGTGGTACGGCAGGATCGCGGGGCACGCTTCGGAGATTTTCAGGCGCGACGCGACTTCCACGCCGATCGCTTGCAGCTTGTCGATTTCACGCATGATGTCCGGCACCGACACCACCACACCGTTACCGATGTAGCAGGCCACGCCTTCGCGCATGATGCCCGACGGGATCAGCTGGAGCGCCGTTTTCTGGCCCTTGATGACCAGGGTATGGCCAGCATTGTGCCCGCCCTGGAAGCGCACCACGCCCTGGGCGTGATCAGTGAGCCAGTCGACGATTTTTCCTTTGCCCTCATCGCCCCATTGGGTACCGATGACAACGACGTTCTTTGCCACGTTTTTCTTTGACATCACACTTAGCCTAAGTTTTTAAGAATCCAGTTACTCTCTTCGAGGACGAGTACGCGATCGCACTCGAACTCGTCCTGCTCATTGTCGTGACCCGGCAAACTCTGGATCACCACTTCGCCGCTCTTGCGCAGAGCGGCGATGACGTCACGCAGCTCGGGGGCATTGCCCCACGGAGCGCGGATCGAATGTTTGCGTTCGGCCGTCGGCAACAGGCGCGCCAATTCGCGCAAGTCGAGCGAGAAGCCGGTGGCGGGACGGGCCCGCCCAAAAGCTTCGCCGACGTGATCGTATCGCCCGCCGCGCGCCACCGCATTCGGCAGGCCCGGCACGTACAGCGCGAACATGGCGCCCGACTCGTAGGCATAGCCGCGCAGGTCGGCCAGGTCGATCGCCACTTCGGCGCGGCCAAGGGCGGAACCTGCGAGCGCGGCAAGTTCGGCCAGCGCGCGCGTGATGCCCGGCAGCGCGGGGAGCACGGCGCGTGCCTTGGACAGCACGTCGATGTCGCCGTACAGGTTAGGCAGCGCGAGCAGCGCGGCGCGCGTGTCCGACGCATAGCCGACGCTCAGCGCTTCAAGCCCTGGCGTGTCCTTGGCGCGCAGCAGCGCATACAGCGCCGCCTCGTCCTTGCGGGCGGCGCCGTCGTGTTCAAGCAGCGCGCGCACCAGGCCCGCGTGCGACAGGTCGAGTCGCACGTCGGGAAAGCCTGCCATGGCCAGCGAAGCGAGCGCCAGTTCCTGGATCTCGGCGTCCGCTTCGAGGCCGGCGTGGCCGTAGATCTCGGCGCCGATCTGCAGCGGCTCGCGCGTGGCGTGCAGGCCGCTGGGGCGGGTGTGCAAGACGCTGCCGGCATAGCACAGGCGCGTGACGGAGTCGCGGTTGAGCAGGTGGGCGTCGATGCGCGCGACCTGGGTCGTCATGTCGGCGCGCAGGCCGAGCATGCGCCCCGAAATCTGGTCGACCAGCTTGAAGGTGCGCAGGTCGGTGTCCTTGCCGGCGCCGGTCAGGAGCGACTCAAGGTATTCAAGCAGGGGCGGCATTACCAGCTCGTATCCGTACAGACGGAAGTTATCGAGCATCAGGCGGCGCAACTCCTCGATCTTGCGCGCTTCGGAGGGCAAGACATCGGCGATATGTTCGGGCAGGAGCCAGTTCGGCATGGGCTGGGACGCAGTTAAAAATCGGACAATAGAAAGCACGGGGCGCACGATAAACGGTGCGCCGAGCCATCAATTTTACCCGAAAATGGGTGGGGGGATCCAAGAAAAGTTGTCTAGGCGTTTGGGGGCGGCAGGATAAGCACCGCACCGCGCGCACCAACCACATCGTCCCCGCGTGCGCGAGGACGATGTGGGTTAAGCGATTACTTCTTCGCCGGCGCGGCGGCGGCAGCGCCGCCAGGACTGCGGAAGTACTTGAAAAATTCCGAATTCGAGTCCAGCACCATGACGTCCCCATGGCTCTTGAAGGTCGCCCGGTAAGCTTCAAGCGAGCGGTAGAACTTGTAGAATTCCGGGCTCTTGCCAAACGCGTCGGCGTAGATCCTGGATGCTTCGGCGTCGCCCTCGCCCTTGATCTTCTCGGCGTTGGCAAAGGCCTTGGCCATGATCTCGGTGCGCTTGCGGTCCGCTTCGGCGCGCAGCGCTTCAGATTCAGCAATACCAGTCGAACGCTGCTCGTTGGCGGCCTTCACGCGCTCGGCCTTCATGCGCTCGTAGACCGACGCATTGATCGCCTCGGCGTAGTCGACCCGTTTGAGGCGCACGTCGACAATGGCGATGCCCACTTCCTTGGCGTCGACCACGACCTTGGTCTGGATCGCATCCATGACCTTGGCCCGTTCGCCGGAAATCATGTCGTGCACGGTGCGCTTGGTGATTTCAGCGTTCAGCGCTGACTTGACGATCTGCGCCAGCCGATTGTTGGCGCGCGCTTCGTCGCCGTTGAAGCTGATGTAATACAGCTTCGGGTCGATGATGCGCCACTTCACGAATGCGTCGACCATGATGTTCTGCTTTTCGGCCGTGATGAAGCGCTCGGCGTCGGGCGTGTCGAGCGTGAGCGTGCGCTTGTCGAGGTAGACCACGTTCTGGAACGGTGGCGGCATCTTGAAGTACAGGCCGGGCTGGGCGATGACTTCGCCCATTTTGCCAAACGAGAACGTGACCGCATACTGCTTCTGGTTGACCACGAAGACGGTCGACGACAGGATCATGAGCGCGATGATGCCCGTGACGATGAAGGTAAGGATGCGGTTCATTAGCGGATCTCCCGTTCGCGTGTGGATTCGCGACTACGGTTGTCGCGCTGGCGCACCGAGTCGATCGGCTGCGCCAGTTCGGACGGCAGCGGCGCACTCAAGACCGGACCGGACTTGGCGCCCACCGCGCTGTCATTGGCTGCAGTTTGCGCAATCAGCTTGTCGAGCGGCAGATACAGCATGTTGTTGTTGGCCTTGGCGTCCACCAGCACTTTGCTGGCGCTGGTGAAAATCTGCTGCATGGTGTCGAGGTACATGCGGTCGCGCGTGACGGCCGGCGCCTTCTGGTACTCGGCATACACCTGGCTAAAGCGCGCCGCGTTACCGGTGGCGTTCTCGGTGACCATGATGCGGTAGGCTTCGGCATCCTTGACCAGGCGGATCGCAGCGCCTTCAGCCTTGGGCAGCACGTCGTTGGCATAGGCTTCGCCGTCGTTCTTGGCCTTTGCCTTGTCCTGGTTGGCCTTGTTGACGTCCTCGAAAGCGCCTTGCACCTGCTCGGGCGGCTGCACGGTCTGCATGGTCACGTTGGTGACCAGTACGCCAAGCTTGTACTCATTGACCAGCGACTGCATGATGGTCTTGGTGTCGAGGGCGATCTTGTCGCGCCCGCCATAAAGCACGAAGTCGGTCTTGTTCTGGCCGACCACTTCGCGGATCGCGCTTTCGGCAACCTGGCGCACGGTTTCTTCGCGCTCCTTGTTGTTGTACAGCCATTCGATCGGGTCCTTGAGCGTGTACTGCACCGCGAACTGCACGTCCACGATGTTGGCGTCGTCGGTGAGCATCAGCGCTTCGGCCGGCGTGCGCTGGCGCGACGTGCCCCGGTAGCCGATTTCCTCGGTGCGCACCTGCGACACGTTGACCGTCTCGTGGGCCTGGAACGGCGCCGGCCAGCGCCAGTTCAGGCCGGACCTGGCGGTATGGCTGATGGCGCCAAAGGTGGTGACCACGCCCACGTGCCCTTCCTGGACAATGAAGGTGCCGCTGGCCAGCCAGATGAAGCCGGCAATAATGCCAATCAGGCCGGCGGTGACCCTGGCGCCCTTGGCGTCGGGGCGGTAGCCGCCGGGGCCGGGGCCGCTGCCGTCATTGCGCGCGCTGAACAGGCGGTTCAGGCGGGCGTTGAAGTCGCGCCACAACTGGTCCAGGTCCGGCGGACCTTCGCCCGGCTTTTTGCCGTCCTGCTGCGTGGGATGGTTGGGCGACGGTTTCAAACCGAGGCGATTAAGTAGTGAAGCAAGCATCTATCGTGGTCCGACATTGGTGGAGGTTTGCGTTTCGGCCGGCTCTGCATCGTTCATAGAGGCCGGTTCGGCTTCGTCCTGCTCTTGATAAAGGTGACTCTGTCCAGGCGCCGCGCGCGCCATTTCGACAACCGACTCGCGCAACAGGTCGAGTCCGGCGCCGGTATGGGCGCTGATGAACACGCGGCTGATCTTGCCGTCTTCGGCGCGTTCCACGGCCGGCTCCAGGCCCGCCGCGTCGATCTTGTTCCAGACCAGGATCTGGGGAATATGATCGGCGCCGATTTCCTTGAGCACCAGGTTGACCTGCTCGATCTGTTCCATGCGCACGGGACTGGCGGCGTCGACCACATGCAGCAGCAGGTCGGCGTGGATGGTTTCTTCGAGCGTGGCGCGGAAAGCGGCCACCAGCTGGTGCGGCAGTTCGCGCACGAAACCGACGGTGTCGGAAAAGACCACGTTGCCGCAGTCTTCGCCCAGGTACACGCGGCGGCTGGTGGTGTCGAGCGTGGCAAAGAGCTGGTTGGCGACATACACGCCAGCTTTGGTGAGCGCATTGAACAGCGTCGACTTGCCGGCATTGGTGTAGCCGACCAGCGACACGGAAAAGGTATGGCTCTTGCCGCGCGCGCGGCGCTGCGTTTCGTGCTGCTTGCGCAGCTTGGCCAGGCGCGCGCGCAAGGCCTTGACGCGTTCGCCGATCAGGCGGCGGTCGGTCTCGAGCTGGGTTTCGCCAGGGCCGCGCAGGCCGATACCGCCCTTTTGGCGTTCAAGGTGGGTCCAGCCGCGGATCAGGCGCGTGGCCAGGTGCTGCAGCTGGGCCAGCTCGACTTGCAGCTTGCCCTCGTGGCTCTTGGCGCGCTGCGCGAAGATGTCGAGGATCAGGCTGGTACGGTCGAGCACGCGGATATTGATGCGTTTTTCAAGATTGCGCTGCTGGGCGGGCGACAGCGCATGGTTGAAGATGACGATTTCAATGTTCTGGTCCACGCACGCCTGGCCAATTTCGTCAGCCTTGCCGCTGCCTACGAAGTAGGCGGCGTCAGGACTGGCGCGCTTGGCGGTAATGGTGGTGATGGGGATGGCGCCTGCCGACTGCGCAAGCAGCGACAGTTCTTCGACGCTTGCGTTAAAGTCGCCGGCGCCGAAATCGATGCCAACTAGTGCAGCGCGCATAGGCCTCCCGCCGGAGCAGTGACGCCCATGGGCTTACTCAGCTTCTGGATCAAGATTGAGATTGACAGCGCGTGCCGGTACGACGGTCGAGATTGCATGCTTGTACACCATCTGGGTGACGGTGTTACGCAGCAAGACGACATATTGATCGAAAGATTCGATATGTCCCTGCAGTTTGATGCCGTTGACCAGGTAGATCGAAACGGGTACGTGCTCCTTGCGCAAGGCATTAAGGAATGGGTCTTGTAACAGTTGCCCTTTGTTGCTCATAACAGCTCCGTGATGTTGTTGTAGTTAAGAATTGGAGGCGACTCGCGAGTTTTCAAGTGCCCGGGGCATCATTCTCAGATCGTGAATGATGTCTTTGAGCCACTGTAACCTGTTTTACTAAAACCTGTCGTTTGAGCGGCTTACTTTCCACCCTTACTTTCCACCCTTACTTTCCCCTTACTTCGCACCCTTGGCGAATGGATTCTTACCCATCCGTAATTCGATACGCAGCGGCGTACCGACCAGGTTGAACGTATCGCGGAAATGCTTTTCCAGGTAACGCTTGTAGGGCTCGCCGATGGCATTCAAGGCATTGCCGTGGATGACGATGATCGGTGGATTTTGCCCGCCCTGGTGAGCATAACGCATTTTAGGACGGATCGAGCCGTGGCGGCGCGGCTCCTGCTTTTCGACCGCCTCGATCAAGGCGCGCGTCAGGCGCGGCGTCGACAGGTCGGCCGTGGCGGCGGCGTAGGCCGCGTCCACCGACTTCATCATGGGCGCGATGCCCTGCGACTTCAGTGCAGAAATAAAATGGGTTTTCGCGAACGACAGGAAATCGAGTTTGCGGTCGAGGTCGATCTTGATCTCGTCGCGCTGGTCAGACTGCAAGCCGTCCCATTTGTTGACGGCCACCACCAGCGCGCGGCCGGACTCCAGGATGAAGCCGGCAATGTGAGCGTCTTGCTCCGAGATGTCCTGCTGGGCGTCGAGCAGCAAAATGACGACGTTCGCTTCCGAGATCGATTGCAGCGTCTTGACGACCGAAAACTTCTCGATCGCTTCAAACACCTTGCCGCGGCGGCGGATGCCGGCCGTATCGATCAGCGTATATTTTTTGCCTTCGCGCTCGAACGGCACTTCGATCGAGTCGCGCGTGGTGCCCGGCATGTCAAAGGCAATCACGCGCTCTTCGCCCACCAGCGTATTGATCAAGGTGGACTTGCCCACGTTGGGGCGCCCGACGATGGCAATCTTGATGCCGCGGTCGGCTTTTTCGAGTTCTTCCGGTTCGTCCGGGCGCGAGGCGAACGCTTCATTGAGCGCTTCCTCGACCAGGTCGACGACGCCGTCGCCGTGGGCGGCGGAAATCACGTACGGGTCGCCCATGCCAAGCTCGTAGAACTCGGCCACGACGGCGGTGTACTTCATGCCCTCGCCCTTGTTCACCACCAGCATGACCTTGCGGCCCGACTTGCGCAGAAAGTCCGTGATGGTCTTGTCATGCGGCGTCAAGCCCTGACGGCCGTCGACGATGAAGACGACCACGTCCGCTTCAGCGACAGCCTGCTTGGTCTGCAAGGCCATCTGGAACATGATGCCCTCTTTGGCCACGGGCTCGAAACCGCCCGTGTCGATGACCAGGAACGGACGTTCGCCGATGCGGCCTTCGCCGTAGTGGCGGTCGCGCGTGAGACCTGGCTGATCGGCCACGAGCGCATCGCGCGAGCGGGTGAGGCGATTGAATAAGGTCGATTTCCCGACGTTGGGGCGACCAACTAGTGCTATTACCGGCTTCATGGTGTTATTCGACCGCGATGGCGGTCACTGTCCCAGATTGTGTTTGAAAAATCAGATTCGAGCCGACCACCAGCGGTTGCGAGGTGATCGCGCTCCCGTCAGTTGCCGCGCGAGCTAAAAATGCGCCATCTTCCCGTGACAGGAAGTGGATGAAACCCTGGTAGTCGCCCACCGCGATGGCGCGGCCGTACGACACCGGCGTGGAGACGCTGCGAAAACCAAGCTTGTCGTTCTTCCAGACCGACGCGCCGCCTTCGCGGCTGAAGGCCGACACGGCGCCCTTGTCGTCGACGGCGAACACGAAACGCTGGTCGACCGCCACGCCCACGTTGGACGACAGTTCCTTGGTCCAGCGCGGCGCGCCGGTGGCCACGTCAAAGCAGCCTACACGGCCTTGGTAGGACGCGGCGCACACGTCGCTGTCAAACAGCACGGGCGCCCCGCCAATGTCGGTGATGCGTTCCAGTTCGGTGGCGCCGCGCGGCTCGCCCACAGCCGTTTCCCAGCGTGGTGCGCCGGTGGCCAGGTTGAGCGCGAGCAGCTTGCCGCCGGGCTGGGCGATGATGATTTCCTTGCCGACGACGACCATGCCGGGCGCGCCGCGCAAGGTCAGCGGTGGCGACACGCGCTGCACGACCCATTTCTGCTTGCCGCTGACGACGTCGAAGGCGACGATGCGGTTGTCGATCGAGCGCACTACGACCACGCCTTCGGCCACCACCGGCGAGGACAGCACTTCGCTGGACGCCTGCGCCTTCCACAAGGCCTTGCCGTTCATGTCGAACGTCAGGATCATGCCCTTGGTGCCGCCAACGGCGATCAGGCTGCCGTCCGAGCCGACACCGGCGGTCAGGCCGGTGTCGGTCTTGATGCGCCACATCTGGCGACCGCTTGCCGCTTCCACGCGCGCCAAGGCGCCGCCGGCGCCGGCCAGCACCACCGTGTTGCCCACGATGGCTGGGGTAAAGACATAGTTGTCGGCCTTGCCCATGTCGAGCTTCCAGGCGGTGCGCACCGCCATCGAGCCCTTGAGTTCGACCAGCTTGGCGGGCTGGTTGCCCTTGCCCTTGCTGGCGAACGGATTGAGCGAACTTAAGGTCGAGCAGCCGGCCATCATGGCCAACATGCCGATGCCGACAAGCTTCTGGGTAATACGCATAGTGTTTAACCTTGTTCTATGACTGTCTATGACGGGTAGTAAATGCAGCCGCAGCAAAAGCTGGCGATTACGCTGCAGCCTTGGGCGCAGCGGCAGCGTCGGCCGGCACCACGCCGCCGATGGCTTCCAGCTTCATTTCGACCAGGCGGCGGCCAGGATTTTTCTTGTCCATCGCGCCAAGGGCGGCCAGGTAGGCGGCGCGCGCTTCGTTCACCTTGTTCTGGGCCACCAGCACGTCGCCCTTGCGGTCGGCTACCGCGCCGGCAAATTGGGCCATGATCGGGGTTGCCAGCAGCGCCAGTGCTTCATCATAGGCTTTTTCGTCGAGCAGCACGCCGGACAGGCGCAGCTTGGCGATCGCCTTGTATTCGTCGCTGCCGTTGGCGGCGACCCATTGCAGCTGGGCCTTGGCCGCTTTCAGGTCGCCGGCGTCAAAGGCGCTCTTGGCCGCGGCCAGCGCGCTCATCTGAGCGTAACTGCTGCCCTTGAACTTGCCCTGGATGTCGCCGGCCACGCGCTGCACCTGGACATTGTCTTTCGCTTCGAGCGCCGTCTGCAGGTTGTTGTACAGGGTCGAGGCGCCGAGCGCTTCATTGCGCTGGTGGTAGTTCCAGTAATTGTAGGCCGCGTAGGCGCCCAGCACCGCGATCAAGCCCCAGGTGATCAGGTTGCCGAATTTTTTCCAGAACGCCTGCAGGGAGGCGAGTTGTTCTTGTTCTTCGAGATCGTATGCCATGGTCGTGTCGTGTAGTTAAGTGGGTGGGTCAAAGCTTAGCGAGCTTGGCTTAGTGGTGATAGTGCACGTGGTCGTGATCATGGTCGTGGCCACCGACGATCTGGTCCACGAGGTAGTCGACCACTTCATCGAACGGCACGCTGGCTTGCTGCTTATCCTTGTCAACTTCGCGCATCGCTTTCACCACCGCGGTGGCGTTGGCGATTTCATCGTCGCCCAGGATCACGGCAAAGGCGGCGCCGCTGCCGTCGGCCTTTTTCATCTGGTTCTTGAAGCTTCCCGGACCGCTCGCAGCCGCGCAATGTAGCACAACATCGAGACCGGCATCGCGAATTCTCTCGGCCAGCACAAAGGCTTGCATCTGCGCCGCTGCGCCCTGGTGCACCATATACACGTCGCATACGCCCGGATCGGCCATCTCGCCGGCGCTTTTCATCAGCATGATCAGGCGCTCGATGCCCATGGCAAAACCGACCGCGGGCGTACTCTTGCCGCCGAACGATTCGATCAAAGGATCGTAGCGCCCGCCCGCGCACACCGTGCCCTGCGCGCCCAGCTGGTCGGTAACCCATTCGAACACGGTGCGGTTGTAGTAGTCCAGCCCGCGCACCAAGCGCGGGTTGACCGTGTACGGAATGTTGTTATGGTCGAGGATGCGCCTGACGCCGTCGAAGTGGGCGATCGATTCGGCTTCGAGGTAGTCGAGCAGCTTGGGCGCATTGTTCACCAGCTCCTGCATGGCAGGGTTCTTGGTGTCGAGGATGCGCAGCGGATTGGCGTGCAAACGGTTCTTGGCCTCAAGGTCGAGCTGGTCGATGTGCGCTTCGAAGTACGCGATCAGGTCGGCGCGGTGGCGGTGGCGCTCGGGCGCGTCGCCGATCGAGTTCAGTTCGAGGCGGATGTTTTCCAGGCCCAGGTCATCCCACAGGCGGCGGCACAGCATGATCATTTCGGCGTCGATGTCGGGACCGGCAAAGCCGATCGCCTCGGCGCCCACCTGGAAGAACTGGCGGTAGCGGCCCGCCTGCATCTTTTCGTGGCGGAACATCGGACCCTTGTACCAGACGCGCTTGGGGCCGTCGTAGGCCAGGTTGTGCTCGATGACCGAGCGCACCACGCCGGCCGTGCCTTCGGGGCGCAGTG
This sequence comes from Massilia sp. TSP1-1-2, assembly GCF_049896185.1. Taxonomy (NCBI): domain Bacteria; kingdom Pseudomonadati; phylum Pseudomonadota; class Betaproteobacteria; order Burkholderiales; family Oxalobacteraceae; genus Massilia; species Massilia sp. TSP1-1-2. The sequence continues at coordinate 80,398 of NZ_JAFCTU010000005.1, read as the reverse complement.
TGAGGGCGTCGCCGTTCATGGCGTCGGTGAAGGAATACATTTCCTTTTCGACGATGTCGGTCACCGCGCCGATGGCGCGCTTGAACAGCGCCGTGTCTTCGACGATCGGCGTGACGATCTTTTGGAAGCCGTAGCTTTTCAAGACCGAGTGCACGGTGTTTTCAAACAACTCCCACAGTGGCGCTTCGGCCGGCAGGATGTCGTTCATGCCTTTGACGTGGGTGATCTTTTCAGGTTTTTTATTTTCGGACATCATTATCTTCGTGTAGACACATCGTCCTCGCGAACGCGGGGACCCAGAGAACCGTTGCTCTGAGCCAAAGTTCCATGGATCCCCGCGTGCGCGAGGACGATGTGCTGTGGCTAACTCGAGTCTGCAACAGCAACTTCTTCTTTACCGTAATTGGTTTGCACGTACTTCAGCACGATCGCCTGGAATTCTTCCACGATGCGCTCGCCGCGCAGCGTGACGACCTTTTGGCCATCGACAAACACGGGCGCCGCGGGCGACTCGCCCGTGCCCGGCAAACTGATGCCGATGTTGGCGTGTTTTGACTCTCCCGGACCGTTGACGATGCAACCCATCACGGCCACATTCATCCCCTCCACGCCCGGATACGCCTTTTTCCATTCAGGCATCTGCTCGCGCAGATAGGTCTGGATGTTGTCGGCCAATTCCTGGAACGTGGTCGACGTGGTGCGACCGCAGCCCGGGCAGGCAATCACCATGGGCGCGAACTTGCGCAAACCCATGGTCTGCAAAATCTCCTGGCCGACGATCACTTCGCGCGTGCGGTCGCCCCCCGGTTCCGGCGTGAGCGAAATGCGGATCGTGTCGCCAATGCCTTCTTGCAGCAGCACCGACAGCGCCGCCGTCGAGGCGACAATGCCCTTGCTGCCCATGCCGGCCTCGGTCAGACCAAGGTGCAATGGGTAGTCGCAGCGGCGCGCCAGTTCGCGGTACACGGCGATCAGGTCTTGTACGCCCGACACTTTGCACGACAAAATGATCTTGTCGCGCGCCAGGCCAATTTCTTCGGCGCGCACGGCATTCTCGATGGCGGACGTGATCAAGGCTTCGTACATCACCGCCTGCGCACTCCATGGCTGCGCGCGGCCGGCGTTTTCATCCATGATGCGCGCCAGCAGCGACTGGTCCAGGCTGCCCCAGTTCACGCCAATGCGCACCGGCTTGTCGTACTGCGCGGCCAGTTCGATCATTTGCGCAAACTGGGTGTCGCGCTTGGCGCCCTGCCCCACGTTGCCTGGATTGATGCGGTACTTCGACAGCGCGCGCGCGCACTCGGGATAGTCGCGCAGCAGCGTGTGGCCGTTGTAATGGAAGTCGCCCACCAGCGGCACGTCGATTTCCATCTTATCGAGCTGTTCGCGGATCAGCGGCACGGCTTGCGCCGCTTCCGGACGGTCAACCGTGATGCGCACCATCTCGGAGCCGGCCCGGGCCAGCTCCTTGACCTGGATCGCGGTGCCGATCACGTCGGCCGTGTCGGTATTGGTCATCGACTGGATCACAATCGGGGCGTCGCCGCCCACCCACACCTTGCGCTCGCCGTGCGCAACCAGCACGCTGCGGCTGGCGCGGCGCGCCAGCGGACCGGCAGGAATGGCCATATTTAAAGAAGACACGGATACCATAAGCAAGAACCTGTTACTGGAGTTTGACGCGCGCAACGCGCCCGCCCGGCGTTGCCGGCAGGGGTACGGCGACGCCGCGCAAGGTGGCATCGACCGCGCTCGGTTTGCCAACAATAAGCATGGCCGGCTCGCCCACGGTGACGGTTTCAATGGTGCCGCCCTTGACCATGCGCGAAAACAGGACCGGGCCTTTTTTCAGGGGCCGCACTTCGACCCATGAATCTTCGCGCACGCTCAAGATCAGCGCATTGGGCGAACCTGGTGCACCTGCCGCAGCGGGCGCCGCGCCGGCAGTGGTGGCGGCGACAGGCGGCGCCACGCCGGCCGGGGTATTGGCCGTCACGCTCGCCGCACCCGGCGTGGTGACCGGAGGCACCGAGATGAGCGGGACGGCATTGTTGATCACCGGAGGATGAGCGTCAACGGGTTTGGCGTCGGTTGGCGCGTCGGCGCCGCTAGGCAGAGCCTGGCCCGAGGCGGGCGACGGCAGCACCGTCACGGTGGCGTCGGCCGGCGTGGTGCTGCTCGCCGCGCCCGGCGCGGCGGCGCCGAACAGGCTGCCGGGCACCAGGCCAAATTGCCACGCGGCAGCGGCGGCGGCAATCACCAGCACAGCGCCGCCGATCAGGCCGAGTGGCAACTTGCTGGTGCGCTTGCCATTGCTGGGAAAGCGCGTCTGCGAAAACGAGGCCGGCTTGTCGCGCCGGATGACGGACGGCGAGGTGTCCGGCGCCGGGCTGGCCTGCGCGATCTGCGCCACCAGCGGGACGGGGTCAAGCTTGACGACCTTGGCATAGGCGCGCACGAAGCCGCGCACCACGGCTGGCGGAGGCAAATTGGCGTAGTCGCCCTGCTCGAGCGCCTGCACCTGGCGCACCGCCAGTTTTAACTGATCTGCTACCTGTTCCACCGTCCAGCCCATCGCTTCGCGCTGCGCTGCAAGGGTTTTGCCTGGAATGCCACCGTTATCCGGCACCGGCGGATCGACCCGTTCTGCACTCATCATGTTCCCTGTCTCACTCATCAAAGGCACCACGCTGGAAGGCGGCGAACTCGGGCGAGCTGGCGTGACGGCGCCGCAATTGCGTTCCCAGGCTCGTCACATTGTCTGCTTCGCCGAGCTTGCGCTCGATCCGGATCGCCAGCCACAGCACGTCGGCGCTCATTGCCTCAGGCTTGGTCTGCGCCTTGAGCATGTTCAAATAAAATCCGGCGCGCGCATAGTCGCGCCGCTGGTAGGCCACCCGCGCCAGGCCTGCCTGGACGGTGGGAAAATCAGGGTCCAGCCGCAGCGCGCTGGTGAAATAGCGCTCGGCCACGTCGTACTGCTTCATTTTCAGGGCGCAGCCGCCGGCATTGGCCATCGCCTTGACGGGCGAGGCATACTTGGGATTCTTGAGCGCGATATCGAATTGCGCCATGGCCGGCGCAAAGCGCCCGGTCTGGCACAAAAAGGAGCCAAAGTTGTTGTTCAGGTCGGCGTTGCCTGGCGCCAGGCGCATTGCGCGCTGGTAGTTTTCTTCGGCCAGGGCTGTTTCGCCCATCGCCGTGTAAATCAGAGCGCGCACGCTGTAGGCGTCGGACAGTTCCGGGTCAGCCATCAGCGCCTGCTTGATTTCGTCGAGCGCGACTTCGTAATTGCCGCCCTGGTAGTAACCGACGGCCAGTTGCAGGCGGATATTGGCGCGCTTGTCGGTCGAGGTCAAGTCGGACGCCGTCTTGAGCTCGGCCGTGCTGCCGCTCGAGCCCGACTTGGAGGCGCAGCCAGCCAGCGCCACCGCCAGCACGAACAGCGCCAGGCGTGGCATGCCATCAACTACTCCGGCGCGGTTCAAGAAGGAATCTCCACGATGCGCCCGAAGTCGGCGCCAAATTTTTTCCGGTATTCGGCCATTTTTTCCATACGCTCCTGCACCCGAGTGCGGTCTTGTACTTCACCGGCCAGCTGGCCGCATGCGGCGTCGATATCGTCGCCCCTGGTCTTGCGAATGGTCGTGACGATGCCGGCGTCCATCAGGATCTGGGCAAAAGCCTTGATGCGCGGATTCTTGGAACGCAACAGGCCAGACTCCGGAAACGGATTGAATGGAATCAGGTTGAACTTGCACGAGACGCCCACCTGGCGGTCGAGCACCAGCGCCACCAGTTCGCGCGCATTGTCGTCGCTGTCGTTGACGCCGTCGAGCATGCAGTATTCAAACGTGATGAAGTCGCGCGGGGCGAATTCAAGGTAGCGCTTGCAGGCTGCCATCAGTTCGCGCAGCGGGTATTTTTTATTCAGCGGCACCAGGGAGTCGCGCAGCGCGTCGTTCGAGGCGTGCAGCGAGACCGCCAGCGCGACCGGCACTTCCTGGGACAGCTTGTCGATCATGGGCACCACGCCCGAGGTCGAGAGCGTGACGCGGCGGCGCGACAAGCCGTAAGCGTTGTCGTCGAGCATGAGCTTGAGGGCGGTGACGGTCGGCTCGAAATTGAGCAGCGGCTCGCCCATGCCCATCATGACGACGTTGGTGATCTGGCGCTCGCCCTTGGGGCCGGGTTCGATGCCCTTGGTGCGGCGCAGTTCGAATTCGGCCATCCACAGCTGCCCGATGATTTCAGACACCGACAGGTTGCGGTTGAAGCCCTGCTTGCCGGTCGAGCAAAAGCGGCAGTTGACGGCGCAGCCGGCCTGGGTGGAAATGCACAGCGTGCCGCGGTTTTCTTCCGGGATGAACACGGTTTCGACGGCGTTGCCGTTGCCCACGTCGACCAGCCACTTGCGCGTGCCGTCAAGCGAGGTATTGTCGCTGACAATGGCCGGGGCGCGCACTTCGGCGCGCGTGGCCAGCTTGTCGCGCAGCGACTTGGCCAGGTCGGTCATGGAATCGAAGTCGCTGGCGCCGAACTGGTGGATCCAGCGCTGCAATTGTTTGGCGCGGAAAGGCTTCTCACCCAAGTCGGCGCAATAAGCGACGAGTTGCGCGGGATCGAAGTCCAGCAGGTTGGTGAGCGTGGTCATATTCAGTATTCCAAAAAAGCCGTTCCGGCGCGATAGCGCAGGCAACGGCGGCAGTGAGGGGCGCCAAAGTCAAGCGCCCTCACCTTGTTGCTGATTACTTCATCTCTGGGAAGAAGTAAGCGATTTCTGCCTTTGCAGCGTCGACAGCGTCCGATCCGTGCACGGCGTTGGCATCGATGGAATCGGCGAAGTCGGCGCGGATGGTGCCTTTTTCTGCCTTCTTCGGATCGGTTGCACCCATCAGGTCACGGTGGGCCAGGACCGCGTTTTCGCCTTCCAGGGCCTGGATCATGACGGGGCCGGAGACCATGAAGTCAACCAGATCCTTGAAGAAACCGCGCTCTTTGTGGGCGGCGTAGAAGCCTTCAGCCTGTTCGCGCGACAGTTGGGTCATGCGGGCGGCGACGACTTTCAGGCCAGCGCCTTCGAAGCGGCTGTAAATTTGGCCGATGACGTTTTTTGCAACTGCGTCTGGTTTGATGATCGACAGGGTGCGTTCGATTGCCATTTGTAAAAACTCCAATAAAAAGAAAGGTTTAATGTCGAGTGTAAGACTCAATCAACCTTTGATTTTACCATATAACACCCCATCTGACGGATATTGCACGGGCCGCCGGGGGAAGTGATAGAGTGGCGCCAGCAAAGCGTTGGCGTCATCAGCAATTCTGCGCTCTTTTTCGCCGCTGTGCTATTCTTTACCAAAGCATCATCGTTTTTCACTTACGGAGGCACATTATGTCAGTCAGTTTCGATAAACAGTACGTCCCGGCGATCCCGGCCGACGACACCCGCCAGCGCGTGCTGCGCAATACCTATTGGCTGCTGGCGCTGTCCATGATTCCAACGGTGCTCGGCGCCGTACTCGGCGTATCGTTCCATATTCCGGTTCCGCGCGGGATTTTCGGCTTTGTCGTGTTCCTGGCCGTGGCCTGGGGCTTCATGTACGCGATTGAAAAAACCAAGGAATCGGCAGCCGGCGTGTTCGTCATGCTCGGCTTTACGTTCTTCATGGGCATCTGGCTCACGCCGCTGCTCACGCGCACGCTGGGCTTTTCCAATGGCGGCACGCTGATCATGCTCGCCTTCGGCGGCACCGCCACCATCCTGACCGTGATGGCCACCATCGCCACCGTCAGCAAGCGTGACTTTTCGGGCATGGGCACGTGGCTGTTCGCCGGCGTGATCGGCCTGATCATCACTTCCTTCGTCGGCATGATCTTCCAGATGCCGCTGTTGATGATCGTGGTCTCGGCGCTCGCAGTGCTCATCTTCTCGGCCTACATCCTGTATGACGTGCAAAAAATCGTCACGGGCGGCGAAACCAATTACATCAGTGCCGCCACTGCCCTGTATTTGGACGTCTACCTGATCTTTTCGCACTTGCTGAGCTTGCTCGGCCTGGGCGGCTCGCGCAACTAAGCGGGGTTCAGCGCAACTAGTCGTTGCCGGAGAAACAAAAAGCCGACCTGCGGGTCGGCTTTTTCATGGGCGCGGCGGTTTCGGCATTCTGCCCCGCAATCACATGTCGCCATCGTCTTCCGCGCTCGCGCCCAGATAGCGGACTACGGCGCAGCCGGCCATGCACAGCAGCGAGGCGATGCGGATGTCCAGGAACAGCACGCACATCAGGCAGCAGAACACGAGCATGGCCATGACGACGAAAGGCCATGGACTGCGTTGCGGCGCAGTTTCTTCAGGCTGGGGGATGGCTGGGGGCGCCAAATGCTTGTCAAGCGATACCATAGTTTTTCCTCTGAGTAAGATTCTCAAAAGTTTATGGCAGCGCGGATATTTCCTAATGACAAGCATCAAGCCTTGGACAGATAGGCAAATTGGCTGGTTTTTTCCAGCCCGGTCAGTCGAGCGCACTGAGGCGTTCGCGCGCCTCTTTGTCCAGCACTGTGGGCGCGGTCAGCGGCTCGCCCGTGCCAGGTTTGAAGAAAGGATTGCGTGCATAGCTGCCGCTCAGGCGGGCGCCAAGCAGCGCGGCGGCAAAGCCGAACAGAACCGGCAGCGCCTTGATGCCGGACGGGGCAACCGGGCCCTTGGCGCTCTCGGTAACCGAACGCATGCGTACGGGACCGAAGTCACGCTCGATGCCGCCCGTGTCCGCCAGACAGGCCGCCGACAGGCCGACATAGGCGAGCTTGTGATTGCGCGAGGTATTGCCAATGGGCGTATTGCAGCAACGCGCGTACCAGCGCAGCATGCCCGCCTGCGACAAGGACATGCAGGCAATTTCCTGCGCGCCGCCGGTCAGCGTAATCTCGCGCGGATGGGTGACGATGATGCTTGATCCGCCCTGCGCGTCGAGCATGTCGTCCGCCCGGCCCAGGTAGTGGGCAAATGCGCGGCAATCCTTGCAGTAGCAGGTGATGTGCGTACTTTTTTCGGCATGTCCCAATTGCGCGCTGAACTTGCCGCACTTGCACTTGATTGCATGATTCATCGTTGACTCCATTGGCATGTACGTCAGAGAGCGGCCCAGGCCAGGCACAGTGCGCCGGCGGCAAACAGGACCACCCAGGACAAATGGCGCGCGCGGGTAATGACCAGCGGCAGCGCTCCTGAGACGAGCAGCAACACCCCGATCAGCCGCGCGATGGCCGGACCATCCCGGTGGTCGGCGATGTGCACCAGCACCAGCGCGAAACCGAGCGCCAGGACGGTGACCAGGTGCCACACGAAACGCAGCGTGTTTTTCGTAAAATCCGTCCCGCCCAGCAATGGCGGCAAGTGCTCGCTGCGCCGGAACAAGCGCATCAACAAGTAACGCTCGCCCAGGTAAGAATGCGCCAGTGCGAGGGCGGCGAGCAATATGGCTGCACACTGTAACATGGTCACTGCCCTTCGCAATGTGGGTCAATAAGATGGGGATGAATAACGTTGGGTGACCGCATACACACCCTGGACCACCTTGGCCATGCGCTTGTAGTCGAGTTTTTCATAGGTGTCGCCCGCGCCGTGGTAGTTGGGGTTGCGCAGGAAGGCCGTATCGGTCACCATCAGCGCCGGCATGCCCGCATTCCAGTAACTGCGGTGGTCCGAAAAATCGACGCCTTGCAGCGCGCGCGGCGCGTTGATCGACAATACCGGCAAGTCACTCGCGCCAGCCATCAATGCCTTGACCTTGCGCGTGGCGCCAAAGCCGCCAAACTTGCCCACGACAGCGATAAAGTCACCGCAGTCGGAGTACAGGTGTTTCATCGCCGGAATAAAATAAGACTGGCTCGCCGGCGCATCGCTGAAGTAGCCGATCATTTCCAGCGATAGCATCAGTTGCACGTCCACCTTGGCCGCTGCCAGCGAGCGGGCATGCCACACGCTGCCCATGTGCTCGCTGCGGTAGTGCGGCGGCTCTTCCGTGGTATAGGCAAGCAGCTCGATGCGGCGCGACTGCCGGCTGCGGCCCAGCAAATGCGCCAGTTCAATCAGGCCGGCAACGCCGCTGGCATTGTCGTCCGCGCCGGGCGTATGGGTGGCAAGGGTGACGGCCCCGGCGCTGGCCTCGCCATGGCTGTCGTAGTGGGCGCCAACGACCAGCAAAGGCCCCTGCTCCGGGCCAAAACGGGCAATGATGTTCTTGTACTTCGTTTCCTGGACCGTTACTTCCTGAACCAAGACCTTCGCGCCCGAGGCTGCAAGTTGCGCCGAAATGTAATGCGCGGCCTGTTCCAGCTTCTCGAACTGATCGGCGCTGCGCGGGTAAAAATCGACCGATAGCTTCTTGACGTGCTCTTCGAGCCTGGCTGGCGCCACCTGCGCACTTGCCAGGGCAGTTGGCAAGGCAATTGGCGTGACCAGCGGCTGCGCGACCAAGGCCAGGCATGCGATGCCACCGGCCCAGATGATGGCAACCGTCACCAGGACGGCGCGGCCGGGGCGCATCAGAGCTGCCTGCCCATGATGAAGTCGTCGAAGTCCTTGCCGCCTACGTGGAAGGTGCGGGTGCCGACCTTGGAAAAACCGCTGCGCTCATAAAAACCGATGGCGGCCAGGTTGTGGGCGTAGACGCCCAGCAGCAGCCGATTCGCCTCCCGTTCAGCCGCATGGCGGACGGCTTCCTCGATGAAACGCTTGCCCACGCCGCCACCCTGAAATTTGCTCAGCACGTAGACGCGCTTGATTTCCGCATCCCGGTTCGATACGCCGGGCAGCGGCAAGTCGGGCGGCGCGACCACCATGAAGCCGACCGGCGCGCCGCCGGGCACTTCGGCCAGCCAATGCTGGAAAGCCGGATTGGCCAGCCACTCCTTATAGAGCTCGAGCGAGTGCGCCTTGCTGCAGTGGGCAATGATGGCGGAGCCCGGCAAAACGTCGGCGTAGGTGTCCAGGAAGGTGCACTGGCCGACCAGGGCCAGCGCTGCGGCGTCGGCGCTGGTGCAGCGCCGGATGTGGATGTCGGTTGTCAAAATGGTCCTGTCAGGAAGTGAAATCTCGCAGCGGATGCTCGCTCACGCAGCCTGCGTCCTTGGCCAGTACGACCACAGCACGCCGATCAGGCTAAACAACAGGATGACAGGCCACTCCATGCCGCCGGTGCCGCCGCCGACCACGAACCAGCCGTTGGGGGCGTGGAAATGGATCAGGCCGAATGTCACCACGATGCTGTGGCCGATGCACGCGGGAACGACAAAGCGCTTGCAGATCAGCGCAAGGCTGCACAGGGTCTGGATGATCAGCACCGACCACGCCAGCGGCGTGCCGAAGGGGTAGCCAAGAGACTCGAGAAAGCCGCCAAAAGCCGGTATATCGGCAGGGTGAAGAAAACCGTGCAGGGGATGCATCAGAATGATCAGGGCAACACCGATACGCACGATATCGATACCGTGCACGGTGTTTGTCGGACGCGCACTGTACAGTTGTTTGAGCATTGGCGATCTCCTGTTGCGCAAGTTGCCTAAGTTGCGTAAGTTGCGTAAGTTGCATAAGTTGCATAAGTTGCATAATTTGCAATTATCGCACAAGCGGCACGACCCAGGACACAAAATATCGGATCGCCGGCCGCGCTTTAGCTTACCGCTTTGGCTTACCTCTGTACCTGCAGGCGCTCGTTGAGCGTGGCGGCCGACAATTCGCCAACGCGGCGCTCAATCAGCAAACCCTTGCTATCGAAAAAAAAGGTCGTCGGAAGCGCCCTGGCATCGAGCACGCGCCCCAGGCCAGGGCGCGCGTCGAGCACGACGTTCTGGAGCGCGATCCCCTGCCCGCTCAGGTAGGCGGTAATCGCAGAGGGCGTTTCGCCCTGGTTGACGAAGATGAAGGTCACTTCCGGATGCGCGAGCTGGGCCTGGCGCAAGACTGGCATTTCGCGCCGGCATGGCCCGCACCAGCTGGCCCACAGGTTGAGCACAACCGGTCTGCCGGCCAGCGCCGGCAGCGACAACGTGCCGCCTTCAAGGCGCGCCAGATGCATCGCCGGCAGTTGCACCGGTGCGCCGGGCGCGGCCAGTGCAAGCAGTGCGGCGAGCGCAAAAACAGCGCCGCCCGCGCCAGCGCCAGACAGCAACGGCAGGCGTTGTTGCCGTTGCCGCCAGCCGAGCAATGCGGCTGTCGCGAAGCCTGCACAGACCCCGGCCAGCAGCGTGAAACCGCCATCGCGAATGTCCAGAATGCCAAGGGGCGCCGCCGCGTACAGCGTTGCATGGCGCGCGACGAAGACCAGCCTGGCGGCAAGCAGCGCGACGGCGATGACGAGCCACAGCGCATTGTCGACATCCAGGGCCCGCGCACGCGCCACCCGGTTGCCGACCAGCAGGACCGCCAGGATGGCAACAAAACTTGCGAGCAAGCCTGCCGAAAACGAGAACGGGCCGAGCGTCATCTCAGAGGGCCAGGTCGAACACCGCCATCGATTCCACGTGCGATGTGTGCGGGAACATATTGACGACGCCCGCCTTTTTTAGCACATAACCAGCGTCGTGCGTCAGGATGCCGGCGTCGCGCGCCAGCGTGGACGGGCTGCACGAGACATACACGATGCGCTTGGGCAGCATGTCCGGGTGGCTGGCGCGCAGGCCGGCCAGCGCCTGCGACAAAGCCATGGCGCCGTCGCGCGGCGGGTCGATCAGCATGCGGTCAAAGGCGCCGAGCGCGACCAGGTCATCGGTTGTGACGTCAAACAGGTTGCGGGTAGAAAAGGTGGTCTTGTCCGACAAGCCGTTGGCCTTGGCGTTCGACAAGGCGCGTTCGGTCAGCGTGGTGCTGCCTTCGATGCCGACCACTTCGCGGCACAGGGTTGCCAGCGGCAAGGTGAAGTTGCCCAGGCCGCAGAACAGGTCGGCCACGCGCTCTTGCGGCTGCACGTCGAGCAAATTGAGCGCCTTGTGCACCAGCACCCGGTTGATCATGTGGTTGACCTGGGTAAAATCGACCGGCTTGAACGGCATCTTGACGTTGAACTCGGGCAGCGTGTAGTACAGCTCCTTGTCCAGCGGATAGAACGGCGCGGCCGTTTCCGGGCCCTTGGTCTGCAGCCACCACTGAATGTTCCACTGGTCGGCAAAGGCTTTCAACAGCGTTTCGTCGGCCGCCGTCAACGGCGCCATGATGCGCAGCACCATGGCGGTGACTTCTTCGCCGATCGCCACTTCAATCTGCGGCATCTGGTCGTAGATGCTCAGCGCGCCGATCAAGCCGCGCAGCGGCACCAGCATCGCGGCCACGTGCGGCGGCAAGATCTTGCAGTCGGTAATGTCGGCAACAAAGGCCGAACGCTTCTCGTGAAAGCCGACGAGCACGGTGCCTTTCTTGACCACGTGCCGCACCGACAGGCGCGCGCGGTAGCGGTAGCCCCAGGTCGGCCCGTACATGGGGCGCATGATGTTTTCCGCCTTGACACGGCTGATGTGCCACAGATTGTCTTCCAGCACCCGCTGCTTCATCGCCACCTGCGCGCCCGGCTCCAGGTGCTGCATGGAGCAGCCGCCGCAGTAGTCGAAATGCTGGCAGTAAGGCGTCACGCGCATGGGCGAAGCCTTGTGCAGCACCGTCATGCGCGCCGCTTCCCAGTTTTTCTTTTTCTTGAATGTGAGGTAGGAGACTTTTTCGCCCGGCAAGGCGCCTTCGACGAAGATCACCTTGCCCGGCGAGCCGTCCTCATTGGCGAGGTGGCCGACGCCGCGGGCGTCCATATCAAGCGATTTGATGTCGAGCGACGTGATGTCGGGCGGTTTGATGTCGAGCATGGTGTCGTGCCAAAAACACGCGCGAAGCGTGTGAACAGGGTCAAAAAAGGGAAAGAAGAGGAGCCGCGCAGCGTTTTAGCCCGCGCGAATCATAACAGCGAATCCCTGCCGACGCCACGGGCAGCCATGGCCCGCTTGAGCTTGACGAGCGCTTCCTGCTGGATCTGGCGCACCCGCTCGCGCGTGACGCCCATTTCTTCGGCCAGGGTTTCAAGGGTGGCCGGGTCGTCGTTGTCGAGTCCGAAGCGGCGCATGACGACCACGCGTTGCTTGTCGGGCAGCTTGGTGAGCCAGTCGCGCACCAGGAGCGTCATTTCGTGGTGTTCGGCGCGCGCATCGGGGCCGTCCTCGCTGTCGCCCGGCAGCATGTCCATCAGGCTCGACTGCGGGTCGTTGTCGAGCGGCGCGTCGAGCGAGGTCGCGTGTTCGGACAGCGCCAGAATATCCTGCACTTCTTCGACCGGGCGCCCGACCAGGTGCGCGATGTCTTCGGCGCAGGCATCCTTGCCGTCATGGTGCTGCGCTTCCAGATGGTATTTGGCGCGCAGGATCTGGTTCAGTTCGCGCACCATGTGCACCGGCAGGCGCACCGTTCGCGCCTGGTTCATGATGGCGCGCTCGATGCTCTGGCGAATCCACCAGGTGGCGTAGGTGGAAAAGCGAAAGCCGCGTTCCGGCTCGAACTTGTCGATCGCCCGCATCAGGCCAATGTTGCCCTCCTCGATCATGTCCAGCAGAACCACGCCGCGGTTGATGTAGTGTTTCGCAATCGACACCACCAGGCGCAGGTTATGCTCGATCATGGTCTGGCGCGCGGAAAAGTCCCCGTTTTTGGCCAGTGTGGCAAAGTGCACTTCCTGGGGCGCGGTCAGCAGCGCGCGGGTGCCGATCTGGTTCAGGTAATGCTGGGTGGTGTCGGTCGACAGTTCTGCGGCCAGCACTTTTTTCAGCTCGTCGACGCTGGCGAGCACCGGGTGGACAGTGGCGTCGGCGGCGTCAGTGGCGCCATCGGGCGCGTCCGCTTCGATCACCGCGTCGTCCATCGGCTCGTCGGGAAAGTCTTCCGAAGCGGTCTCGTCATCGAGCTGGTGCGACTGTGTCATGGGCAACCCCGTGCGCCGGGCGAACTGCAACCCGGCTGATCTAGCGTTTCGGCAAAAACCTCGACGGATCGACGGGTTTGCCCTGCTGGCGTATTTCAAAGTGCAGTTTAACCGAGTCGGCGTCCGAATCGCCCATTTCCGCGATCACCTGGCCCCGGCTGACATTCTGGCCTTCCTTGACCACGATGCTGCGGTTGTGGGCATACGCCGACAACAGGCTATTGCTATGCTTTACGATCACCAGATTACCATAACCGCGGATGCCACTGCCCGCGTACATGACTTTTCCCGTGCCCGCCGCCAGCACTTGCTGTCCAGCGCGCCCGGCAATGTCGATGCCCTTGTTTTTTCCTTCGTCGAAGGTGGCGACGACTTTGCCGTCGGACGGCCACATCCAGCTCAGCTTGTCGTCCTCGGTGGCGCTGACCACGCTGCCCGGCGCCACGCCGGTGCTCGGCACGGCCACCGGCACGCGCGCCGGGACGTCCGGCGCATCTTTGGCGTCGGCTGTTTTTGGCTCGAGGCGCGCAGGTCCATCGCCGCGCAGCTCGGCCAGCGCGGCGTCGGAGTAGGCCCGCTTGTCCCCTTTGGGGCTGGTCTTTCTGGGCACTGGCGGCTGCACCGTGCGCGGCTCGGACGGCGGCGGCGCGGTCACGGGCATGCTCTGCACGCCCGCCACGTTGTCGGGGGGCGCCACGCGCAGCACCTGGTCGACCTTGATATCGTTCGGGTCGGCCAGCTTGTTCCAGGTGACCAGGTCGCGGTAATGTTGCCCATAGTCGAGGGCAATGCGCAGCAGCGTGTCGCCGCGCTTGACGGTATAAAAGCCGCGCTCGTCCTTGGGTTGTTCGGTGGCGACCGGGACGACCGGGCGCAGCTTGAGCGGGCGTTCGACGACGGGGGCTTGGCGCAGGTTGCTGGTACAGGCGCCCAGCAGGCTAGTGATCAGCAGCAGGGTGACTTGGCTTGTTCGTTTCATTCTCATTGTATGTAGGTCGACAATCCTGGCGCGACTTTACGCGGTGCCGGCACACAGGGGGACGAAGTGGCAGCCCTCCAGCGTTTCGCTCGTCCATTCGGACTTGCCGGTGCGCACAATCAGCTGCAGATGCTGGACACGCGCGCCAACCGGGGCGACCAGCCGGCCACCAATGGAGAGCTGTTCCAGCAGCGCCTGGGGCACCTCGAGACCGGCCGCAGCCAGGATAATGCCATCAAAGGGGGCGGCTTGCGGAAGGCCAAGCATACCATCTCCGTAGTGCAAGCGCAGATTGGGGATGCGCATGGGCCGCAAATTGGTCTTGGCCAGCTCGTGCAGTGGCTTGATGCGCTCGATTGAATATACGTCCTGCGCCAGGCACGAGAGCACCGCGGCCTGGTAGCCGCAGCCGGTGCCGATCTCGAGCACGCGGTGGAGCTTGGCGCCGTTGCGCATCACTTCGATCATGCGGGCGACGATATAAGGCTGCGAGATCGTCTGGCTATGCCCGATCGGCAGCGAGGCGTCAATATAAGCCTGGGCCGAGAGCGCCTCGTCGATGAAGCGGTGGCGCAGCACCGCTTCGAGCGCGCCGAGCACCATCTGGTCCTGCACGCCCTGCTTGGCCACGCGCTGCACCATGGCGCGCCGGATCGCGTCCGACACCATCATGTCGGCGCGTGGCGCCTGCATCGGCACCGGCTGGTGGCGCGCCAGCAACTCGGCGTGCGACTTGGAGTGCGAGGCGTGCTGGACCGGCGAGACATAGGTTTTTGCGGCGCCGGGAAGGGCCGCGTTGCGCGTTGCCGTCTGCGGCGTGGCCACCCTGGTCGGCGCATACGCGCTGGCCTGCCCTGCCTTGCCGGTCGCGCCGCCCGTCACCGACGAGAGCGGAAGCGGAAACGTGCTGCGCTTGTCCTTCATTGCAAGCCCCGCTCCAACAGCGTGAGCTGCGTCTTGTGGGTCAGGTCGATCTGCAGCGGGGTGATCGACACTTCGCCCTTGGCGGTGGCGTGGAAGTCGGTGCCTTCGCCGGCGTCGAGGCAAGCGCCGGGCGGGCCGATCCAAAAGATGTCGCGCCCGCGCGGGTCTTGCGCGCGGATCACCGGTTCTGCCTGGTGGCGCCGTCCCAGGCGCGTGGCGCGCAGCTTGCCCAGCGCTTCGTAAGGCAAGTTGGGAATGTTTACGTTGAGCAGATAGGGCGACGGCAATTCGTCGAAACGGCGCAGCACGATGTCGCGCGCCAGGCGGGCGGCGGCGTCCACATGTTCCCAGCCGTGCGCCACTTGCGAGAATGCAATCGCAGGGATACCAAACAGATACGCCTCGGTGGCGGCGGCGACCGTGCCTGAATAGAGCGTGTCGTCACCCATGTTCTGACCGTTGTTAATGCCCGACACCACCATGTCGGGCCGGTAGTCGAGCATGCCGGTGAGCGCGACGTGCACGCAATCGGTCGGCGTGCCGTTGACGAAATAAAAACCGTTGGCCGCTTGCTGGACCGACAGCGGCCGGTCCAGCGACAGGGAATTGGACGCGCCCGAACGGTTGCTGTCGGGCGCTACGACGACGATGTCGGCAATCGATGCCAGTGCGTCGGCCAAGGCCGCCAGTCCCGGGGCCAGATAGCCGTCGTCATTACTGATAAGAATTCTCATGTGACGATTTTACCTGAAGCAACGGTAGCATCGCTCGTCCCCAGCATAAGATTTTCTTCAAGCACTTTGCTCACGCGTGCTCACTGGCCGCCCGCCGTCGCCTCCTTCAATTCTTCTTGCAAAGATGATACTTCGTCTTGTGTAAACGACAGCAAGGCATCCTTGTCATTGTTGTACACCTGCTTGATCAGCGCCACGCCCTTGCGCCGCAATTCGGTGGTGGCGCCTGGGCGCAACACCGATTTGCGCAAGCTGTCGGCCAATTCGCGCGCCTCGCGCTCGCTGCGGTTGTCGATCAGTTGCTGGAGCTGGGCAAGCGCGTGGCCCAGCGTTTCGCACCCGCCGACCCGGTCGCGCGCGTCACGCTCGTCGAAAAATCCCGCGCGCAAGCCGATGACGCCGGCATGCGGCTCGTGCTGGCCGGACGGCAAGGCGCGCTGATTGAGCCGGCGCGCACTGCCCTGCAGCACCGTTTCCTCAAGCTTGCGCGCATCCAGACTGTGACCCTGGAGCGACAGCGTCACTGCCAGCGCCTTTTTGCTGTCAAGCGTACGCTCGTCGTCGGAACCATGCACCCGTTCTGTCATGTTGACGACGTGCTGCTGGAGTCGGCACGCATCGTCCAGGTCGCCCTGTTGGCTGAGCATGGCGGCCAGCCTGCTCTGGCTTGACAGCGTGTCGGGATGCTCGTCGCCCAGGCTGCGCTCGCGCCCGGCGACCAGCGCCTCGACCACGCGCCGCACGCCGTGGATATCGCCCTGGGCGGCGAGAATTTCGGCCAATTGGGCGCGCGCGGCCAGCGTGTGCGGATGGTCGTCGCCCAGGTGCCGCTCGCGTGCGGCCAGCACGTATTGCTGCAGCTTGCACGCGTGGCTCAGGTGACCGCGGTCGAGCAACATGGCGGCGTGTTGCTCGGCGCACTGCAAGGTGTCATGATGCTCCTCGCCCAGCAGCCGTTGGCGCCCTTCCAGGACCCGCTCGTAGACCATGCGCGCGCGCGAAAAATTACCCTGCATGGCATAGGTGCGGGCCTGGCCGGCCAGGCTGTCAAGCGTCATGGTGCTGGTGGGGCCGAACTGTTTTTCACAGGCGTCGTTGACCTGTTCGTGCAGCGCCAGCGCGCGTTCGTATTCGCCCAGCGAAGCGAGGGTGATGGCCAGGGCGCCGCGCGTGGACAGCGTGTCGGGATGGTCGGCGCCGAGCAGGCGGTGGCAATCTTCGTACAGCTTTTCGTGCAGAAAGCTAGCGTCGGGCAAGCGGCCGCAGTCGCGCAGCAGCGCGGCCAGGTTTGCGCGGCTCACCCGGGTATCGCGGTGCGTATCGCCCAGCACGCGCTGGCGCAAGTCCATGCTTTCTTGGAAGCAGGCGATGGCTTGATCGTTCCTGCCCTGCTCCCGATACAGTTCACCCAGGCGGTTCAGGTCGCGCGCCAGCGGCAGCGTGACGTCGGCGCCGCCGTCGGCCGCCAGGGCGCGACTGCTGCCCACGGCTGCGGCCAGGTGCACTTCCGCTATCGATTGCCAGGGAAAGTTGCCGTCGGCCAGCCACTCGAGCAGCGCATTGAAGGTGCGCGCGAGCGAAAAACGGTCGGCGTCGCGCGCGCTGATGCCGGGAAAGGTGTCGCCGCCGACCGTGGCATGGGTTTGTTGCAACTGCACTTCATTAAAATAGCTTTCCAGCGACAAGCGGGACAAGCGGTAACACTGGCGCAGCAGTTTCTCAAGCACGGGCTGGTAGCCGGGAACACCGTTTGCCGGGTTGCCGCGGCGCCACTGGATGCGGCGCTCGCAGTCGGTGCTGTCGATAGCTGACGGCAAGGGGTAAATCAGCAGCGGACGTTGCTCTTCTTCATGGCTGCAGCGGTAGTTGATGGCGCGCGTGACGGCGCCGGCCAGCCCGTCAAGACTGAGTTGGCTGGGCGAAAACAGGCCGACCAGCTTGTCGGGCAGCAGCGTGGTGCAGATGCTGACGGCGCCGGAGCGCCCGCTGCGCGCGTTGACCAGCACGTGCCGGAAGCGCTGCGTGAGGTGGGCGCCAAAGCAGCGAAACAGCGCCGGGCAGGCCGCAAACAGGCTGTCCCAGTCCATGCCGTCGGCGCGCTCGCCGTAAGTGTCGTCAAAGCGGCCGGCGCGCATCAGATACAGCGGACGGCTTTCATCGACCCGTTCCACGTACTGCTCCCAGTCGACCGCTTGCAGCACCTGGCGCGCCAGCGCCGTGTCGTCGCCGCCATCGCTGGCGTTGCCCAGCGCGGCCAGCTGGGCGCGGCAAGCCTCGAAATACTCGACCAGGCCGGGGCGTTCGTCGTGCCGTCCGAATTGATGATGCAAGCCGGGCGCTTCGGTGTCCCAATCGATCATCAGCACGGGGACGGTGGCATTGTTGCGCCCCGCCAGCAGTACGGCTGTGTTCGACAGCGCGATGTTGCGCGCCGTTCCGCTCTCGAAAGCGTAGAACGTGGTCACGTCGCCGGGAGCGCTTATCGGCGGCAATGTAATGCGTTTGGGTTCCATTAGTGCTCCTGTTTTATTTTTTGGGAAAAGCAAGATCTGGCAAATCACGCCACTCAGGTGGGACATCGGGGAGCACGAATTGGTTGCAATCATGGCCCACCGGCGTGTATTTTTTTTGGCACTGATAATGGATCACAATGCGCTCCACGATCTTTTTAATGTCCGGAATAAAGTCCGGATTCGACTTCAGGTCGCGCGTGGCCAGGGTGAAGCGGGAAAAATCCACGTACAAGCTTGAATCGGTAATTTGCGGCGGCAATTTACCGGGGTGCATCGTCATGATGACGGGGATGGTCAGGTGGCTCGGCATCGGGTACCACTGGCCGCGCTCCTGCTCGATCATTTGCATGGCCAGGTACTCGCGCCGGGTATAGCCATGCGCTTCGTACTTGGGGGTGTAAATTAAAATCATGGCGGCGCTTTCGCACATGGCGCGCGCAATCTTGCGGTCAAGATCGTCGCCGCCGCCGAGCTGTTCGGTGTCGATGAACAACTCGTCCTCGTTGTCAAAATGCGGTTCCAGGTAGCAGCGGATGGCGTCCGCCAAGGCCGCCTTGAACTTGTTCATCAGTCCATAACGGGCGTGCGCATAACTGAAGAAACAGCCATAACGGATTGCCATTTCGTACTCCCTTTGCAAAATGCTCACTGGCGCGCTCGCATCTTCGACTTTAACAAGCTCGTCATTTATGGCCTTGCGCTGGCACAAACCGACCCGGCCGGCCGGGTTTGCCGCCGGGTGGAAAAATCAGGCATAATCAAAAATCAAACGGTCGTACTATTTTAAAAAATTCATCTTCTGGAGACGCCAATGAAAGCCGTGGTTTGCAATGCATGGGGATTGCCCGACACCCTGGTGGTGCAAGAGTTGCCCGATCCTGTGCCCGGCCCTGGCCAGGTCGCGCTCGACGTGATGGCCGCCGGTGTGAATTTTCCCGACGTGCTGATTATTCAAGGGGAATACCAGTTCAAGCCCGAGCTGCCCTTCACGCCGGGCAGCGAGCTGTCCGGCGTGGTGCGCGCCGTGGGCGAAGGCGTCGAGCAGCTCAAGGTGGGCGACAAGGTGATCGCGTTTACCGCCCAGGGCGCGTTTGCCCAGCAGATCGTGGTGAACGCCCAAGCCTGCATGCCGATGCCCCCGGGAATGGACTTCGACACCGCCGCCGCCATCACCCTCACCTACGGCACCTCGCACCACGCGGTGGTGGACCGCGCGGCCCTCAAGGCGGGCGAAACCATGCTGGTGCTGGGCGCGGCCGGCGGCGTGGGTCTGGCGGCGATCGAGATCGGCAAGGCGCTCGGCGCGCGCGTGATTGCCGCCGCGTCCAGCGACGAGAAACTGGCGGTGTGCCGCGAGCATGGGGCCGACGCCACCATCAATTACACCACCGAGGATTTGCGCGAAGCGATCAAGACCGCCACCGGCGGCAAGGGGCCGGACGTGATCTATGATCCGGTGGGCGGCATTTACGCCGAACCGGCATTTCGCTCGATCGGCTGGCGCGGGCGCTACCTGGTGGTGGGGTTTGCCAATGGCGACATTCCCAAGCTGCCGCTGAACCTGACGCTGCTCAAGGGCGCGTCCTTGATGGGCGTGTTCTGGGGCGAGTTTGCCAAGCGCGAGCCGAAGGCGAACCTGGCGGCGATGCGCGAACTGATGGGGTGGCTTGCGGCTGGAAAGATCAAGCCGCGCATTTCGGGGCGCTATGCGCTGGCCGACACGGCGGCAGCGTTAAATGACATGGCCGCGCGCAAAGTGACGGGCAAGGTGGTTATCCAGCCCGGGAAGTGACGCGTTTACTCCAAGCATGGCGGCAGGGGCAGACGCTACCTCAGCGACATCGTCCTCCAAACGCGAGGATGATGTGGCCGCAGGTGAGATTTTGCGGGGCAGATGGGAGAGCAGAGCCGGCTATTTCGCGCCGCCCTGCGTGGCAATCCACGCGTCGATCTTGGTTTCCAGCAAGTCCAGCGGCAGGCTGCCCTCGGCCAGCACGGCGTCGTGAAACTTGGCCAGGCTGAATTTGGCGCCCAGCTTGGCCGCCGCGCGCTGGCGCAGTTCCATGATCTTGAGCGCCCCAATCTTGTACCCCAGCGCCTGCCCCGGCCAGGCCATGTAGCGCTCGGTCGCATTGCGCGCATCGTCCTCGGTGTCGCCCGCTTCATCGACCAGATAGCGAATGGTCTGCTCGCGCGTCCAGCCCTTGGCGTGCAAGCCGGTATCGACCACCAGGCGCGCCGCGCGCCGCAATTCCATACTGAGAAAGCCGGCATAGGCATTCGGCTCGTCATACAGGCCCATCTCGCGGCCCAGCGTTTCGGCGTACAAGCCCCAGCCTTCGGCGTAGGCATTGATGCTCGCCACCTTGCGAAACGTCGGCACCGCCAATTCTTGCTGCTTCGATAGCTGGAAGTGGTGGCCCGGCAGGCTTTCATGCAGGAACAAGGCCGTCATCTTGGTGCTGCCATACTGGGCCGGGTCGGGAATCACCGCCCAGAAAATGCCAGGTCGCGCGCCATCCATTGCCGCCATGGTGTAGTGATCGGACGCGCTCTCGCGCGACAGGGCCGGCTCGGGCCGGATTTCGAGCGGGGCCTTGGGCAGCGTGGCGAACAGCTGCCCCAGCTTGGGCTCGATACGCGCGCGCAGGTCGCGGTAAGCTTGCAGTACTTGCTCATCGGTCTTGAAGGGCCGGTAGCGCGGCTGGCTGGCCATCCAGCGCGGCAACGCGCCAGGCGCGCCCGTGTAGCCAACCTTGGGCGCCAGCCGGGCCAGTTCGGCCGTGATGCGCGCCACTTCGGCGACGCCGATACGGTGGATTTCATCGGGTCCGAGCGTGGTCGTGGTGTGGGCCGCCACGTAGGCGCCATACCATTGCGCGCCACCGGGCAGCGCGCCCCAGCCGGCGCTACTGCGCGCTGCCGGCAGGTAGTCGTGTTCCAGAAACCTGGCCAGCTTGCGCAGCGACGGCAGCACCTGGCCGGAAACGGTATTGAGAAAAACGCCCTTCAGGCCGGCTTTCTCACCGGCGTCAAAGGTGTCGGGCAGGCGGCGCGCCGCGTTGAAGTCGCTGGCGGCCGGCGTGGCGCCGGCGAGCGCCTTGATCTGCGCGAGCATGGGCAGCACCAGCGCGCGCGGCAGCACGATATTTTCCTGCATCCCTTCGCGCATGTTGGCAATGGCCGTGTCGATCCACTGCGGCAGCGCGGCGATGCGCTTGTGGTAAGCCTGGTACTGCGCCACGCTCGTCAAGGGCTGCGAACCTTCGCCACCGCCAAGGTTCGCCAGCATCACCGGCAGGCTGTCCATCTGGCTCATCGGCAGCAGATGATCCTTGAACGGCTCGAAGCGCAGCGCTTCATTGACCGTGAAAGCGAGCATGTCGAAGCTCGTCATGTCTTGCGCCGACAGCTTGCTGCGGTCGATCCGCATGAGCTGATCGCGCACATCGTGCAGCAGCGCGTACTGGCGCGCACGCACGCCGGCGTCGATCGTCATCGGCAGCTGGTCGTCGAAGCGGTTGTCGCCCGAGAAGGTGGCGTTGAGCGGCTCGAAGCGCGCCATCTCGTCGTAGTAGCGCACGGCCAGCGCGGCCAGGCGCTGGGCCGCCGTGGGCTGCGCCTTGACGGCAACTACTTCGGCGCCGGATGCGGCTTGGGAAACCGCAGCGGCGAAGGCGCCGCCGAGCGCCACCGCCAGCACCAATTTGTTCAACACTGCCATGATCAATCCTCTGCCGTGGTTTCCGGTTTGAAAAACGCGAGCACGTCCGCTTCCAGGCGGGTGCGTTTGAACGAGGGCAGGCTTTGCCAGACCCGCTTGCCGTACGACTTGGTGATCAGGCGCGGGTCGCAAATCATCAGCACGCCGCGGTCGGTCTCGTCGCGGATCAGGCGCCCGGCGCCCTGCTTCAGGTTGATGATGGTTTCGGGCAGGGTGTGGTGCATGAAGCCGTTCATGCCCTGCTTTTCCATTACCTCGATGCGTGCGGCGAGCACCGGGTCGTCGGGCGGCGCGAACGGCAGCTTGTCGATGATGACGAGCGAGAGCGCGTCGCCGCGCACGTCCACGCCTTCCCAAAAACTCTGGCTGCCCACCAGCACGGCGTTGCCCGCCCTGCGGAACGAGTCGAGCAGCTCGGTGCGCCCGCGCTCGCCTTGTACGAACAAGGGATAATCAAGCCCCCGCTTGGAAAATTCATCGCGCAGTCGCTCGGCCACATGCTTGACCGCGCGGATCGTGGTGCACAGGAAAAAAGTGCGCCCGCCGGCAGCTTCAATGCACGGCAGCGCCGCGTCGACCACGGCGTCGGTGTAGCCGAAGGCGTTCGGGTCCGGCAGGCCGGTGGGCACGTACAGCAAACCCTGCTCTTCATAGTTGAACGGACTTGGCCAGGTCTGCGCCGGCTCGCCGGCCAGCCCCATCTGGTTGGAAAAATGCTTGAAGTCGTTTTTGACCGCCAGCGTGGCCGAGGTAAAGATCCAGCTGCGCGGCGTGCCTTCGCGCTGGTTGGTGAAGATGGGCGCGATCGACAGCGGCGTCTTGTGCAAATGCAGCGACGACGAAAACGCTTCCACCCACAGCACGGCCTCGTCGTTCTCGACCAGCTTGCCCTTGCCGCTCTGCTTCCAGCCGTCCAGGCTGGCGGCCAGTTCCACCGCCCGTACCCGCACCTGCTCGATGGTTTCGGCGCGCGCCGCGTTTTCTTCGAGCACGTCGATCATCTCGGCCAGCTTGTCCTTAAGCGTTTGCAGGGCCGGAAAAAAATCCGATGACGGCATGATCTGGGCCAGCGACAAGCGCATGATGTCTTGCGGGAAGGTCAAGCGCAGGTCGCGCGCCGCTTTCTCGAGCACGGTGACGACCTTGGCCCAGTCCGGCCCGCCGCGCGCATGCGCCAAGCCTTCGGCCAGCACGTCGCGGCACAATTCCAGGATCTGCGAAGTCGACACGGTCTGGCCGAAGAACAGCGTGGCGGTGTCGGGCAACTGGTGCGCTTCGTCGAAAATGATGGTGTTGGCCGACGGCAGCAGCTCGGCCACACCGGTATCCTTGAGCGCCACGTCGGCAAAAAACAGGTGGTGGTTGACGACCACGACGTCGGCCTGCTGCGCTTCGCGGCGCGCCTTCATGACGAAGCAATCCTGGTAGTACTGGCACTCGGTGCCCATGCAGGTGTCGCGCGTGGACGTGACCAGGTTCCAGATCAGCGCGTTTTCGGGCACCTTGGACAGCTCGGCCTTGTCGCCCGAATTGGTCATCTTGATAAAGCGCGAAATTTCACGCAGGTTGCCCACGTCTTCGCGCGAGGTCATGCGGCCGTTTTGCAGCGTGCGTTCCAGATGGTAATGGCACACGTAGTTGGAGCGGCCCTTGAGCAGCGCCACCGACACCGGGGCCTTGAGCGCCGCGCGCACGGTCGGTATGTCGCGCAGAAACAACTGATCCTGCAAATTCTTGGTGCCGGTCGAGACGATGGTCTTGCCGCCCCACAGCAGTGCCGGTACCAGGTAGGCGAAGGTCTTGCCGGTGCCGGTGCCCGCTTCGGCGATCAGGGTTTTCTGGTCGGCGATGGCTTGGGCGATGGCTTTTGCCATTTCGGTTTGCGAGCGGCGCGGCGTAAAGCTGCCCACGGCAGGCGCGAGCGGGCCGCCGGCGCTGAACAGGCGGTCGATGTCGGCATCGTATTTGCCGGCCGGCGGCGCCGGCAAGGCGGCATCGGCAGCGGCATCGGGGGCGTCAGGCAGGGGCGGCGCGCCCGGCGCAGGAGTAGGATCGGTCAAGGTGGCGTTTGTAGTGAAGCGAAGACGAGTCAGGCCGGAACATCCGGCACCAATTGCATTTTCAACAAGGTGATATGGTCTTTCAGCTGCAGCTTGCGCTTTTTGAGGCGGCGCAGTTGCAACTGGTCGTGGTGCCCGTCGAGAATCAGCATGTCTATGACAGCATCCAGGTCGCGATGTTCCACGTCGAGTTCGATCAGGCGGCGCTGGATTTCTTGGACATCTGTCATGGTAAGGTATTCCGTACGGTTTTATTTCGATGACGGCATGGATGCGGAGCCGGAAGCGCATTACAATTTGTGACAAAAAGTGTGCACGGGAAAATGATTTCCGCTTGCAACATTTAGTCTGCCCGGTGCATAGTTTAATATACGGCGACGTTGCAGCCAATATAGATTGAACTCCAGTCCACAAAGCAACATGGTAACGCAGCCAGGACACATCTTACGGATATGAACCAATACAAGTTAGAAGCCGGCACCGCCCAGCACATTGGCGGACGCCCACAGCAGAACGACCGCACCGCCCTGTTCACCGGCGCGCGCGCGCCCGGCTACGTGCTGGCCGTGCTCTCGGACGGCGTGCTGGGCGGATCGGCAGCCTCCGAACAGGTATTGCACACTGCCAAACAGTTGTTTGACGAATTCAAGCCGGGCGACGCGCCCACCCTTGAACGGCTGGCCGAGCTGCTGCGCCAGATCGTGCACGAAACGCACTTGATCATCAAGATGAATGCGTTTACCACCAAGGTCGAGTCGCATTGCAGTTTCGTGGGTTTGATCATCACGCCGGACGGGCGCGCCGTGTGGGCGCATGTGGGCGATTCGCGGCTGTACCGTTTCGTCAAGGGCCAGTGCCTGGTACGCACCAACGACGCCGACTATATCGACTACCTGGTCAGCAGCGAAAAGCTGCCGGCCGATGCAGCCAAGAACCACCGCCACTCCAAATTGCTGGTCAATGTGCTGGGCAACAGCCGCAAGGAACCCTTCGCGACGATTGGTTTTCATGAACACATCGTCGCCGGCGACACGTTCTTGCTGTGCAGCGACGGTTTGTGGCATTTTTTCACCGATACCGAACTGGGCGCGGTCACCACCAAGACCACGCCGCGGCAGGCGTCGGAAATGTTGATCAACAAGGCTACCGAGCGGGCCCAGGGCAAGGGCGACAATTGCACAATGGCGATCGTCAAGTTCGTCAAGCCGCCCAAGGAAGTGAAAAACTACACTGTCCAAAAGCTGGGGCGCGCAGTCTGAGTGAATTCCCGCGTGCGAGCCTGTCGCACAAGGGGCAACAGCACATCAGAGCCACATCGTCCTCGCAAAGGCGGGGACCCATGGAACGGTTCAACTGAGCGAGCGTTCCATGGGTCCCCGCGTGCGCGAGGACGATGATGTTGGGGGTTCCGGTTACGCCATAGCGCGATTTTCGTGCAGCCGGGGAATCGCGTACATTGCATTGATTCTTTTTTGCCGCGTTCTATTTCGCCGCAGCTGCCGCTTTCGCCGCCTTCTCTGCAAGCTTCGCCTCAATCTCCCGCTTGCGCTGCTCCGCCTTTAACCGCCGCTCCTCGAATGCCCTCGCGTTCGCCGCGCGCTGCGGCGCTTCGGCCTGTTGCTGCGCGACGCGCTCGGCCTGCTTTGCCGCATGCTCGGCGCTGCGGTCCTTGAGCATCGCCCTGGGCGCCGGCGCCGTCCGCTCGGGAGCAACGCGGGGCGCGCTCGCCGGCTGGGCCGCCATGCGCGCTTCGCCCTGCTCGAACTCCTTGACCGACTGCGCCACATCGCGGTCGCGCTGATCGACCGCAGCCTGGCGCTTGTAGCGCTCGGCCTCGACTTCAATTGCCCTCAGCACCGCCAGCCGGCTGCGGCGCTTTTCCTTGACCGCATCGAGGCAATTATTCACAAAAAACTTGGCATAGCACAGCTGCTCGCTGGCCGCGAACACCGACTCCGCGGCGGCGCGCTCGCGCGCCACCTCGTCGAGCCGGCGCGATGCCTGCGCCACCGACGCCGAAGGCGCTACCAGCGGTGCGACGGCAGGGGGCAACAGTGCCGTGGTGCAGGCGCCAAGGCTGGCCAAGGCGGCAAGCAGCGCCAGGCGCCGGATAAATGCGGTGATCATGACAGTGTCCTCTTGCTTGTCTGCTGGTCAGGCCAGCGCCTCGGCCGCGCCCCGGCGCTCCGCGTCCATATACTCGCGCGACTGCATTTCAATGATACGCGAGACGGTCCGGTGAAACTCGTTCGACAGCGTACCTTCGGTGTACAGCGCTTCCGGCGGCACCTGGGCCGACATCAGGAGCTTGACCTTGTGGTCGTAGAACACGTCGATCAGCCACGTAAAGCGGCGCGCCTCGGACGACTGCGCAGCCGACATCGCCGGTATCGCCGAGAGCACCACCGTGTGGAAGCGGCTCGCAATTTCCAGGTAATCGTTTTGCGAGCGCGGGCCACCGCACAGCGTGGCGAAGTCAAACCAGATGATGCCGCCGGCGCGGCGCAGGCAGCGGATTTCGCGCCCTTCGATTTTCAAGAGCGGATTTTCGTCATGAATCTCGGCGATTTTCGCGTACGCCGCGCGCAGGGCCGCATCGGCGGCAGCGCCAAGCGGCGTGTAGTAGCTGTCGACCTGTTCCAGCGCGCGCTTGCGGTAGTCGATGCCGGCGTCGACATTCATCACGTCGAGCTTTTCCTTGAGCAGCGCGATGGTCGGCAGCATGCGGTCGCGGTGCAGCCCTTCCGGGTACAGCAGGTCCGGATCGTAGTTGGACGTCATGATGAACGAGACGCCATGGCTGAACAGCGCCGAGAGCAGGTTGTACAGGATCATGGCGTCGGCGATGTCGGAGACGTGAAACTCGTCAAAGCAGATCAGGCGGTATTTCTTGGCGATGTTCTTGGCTACATCGTCGAGCGGATCGGCCACGCCTTTCATATGGTCGAGCTGGCGGTGGACGTCGCGCATGAATTCGTGGAAGTGCACGCGTGTTTTGCGCACCAGCGGTACCACGGAGTAAAAGCTGTCCATCAAAAACGACTTGCCGCGCCCGACGCCGCCCCACAGGTAGACCCCGCGCGGCACGTCCGGGCGGTTGATCAGGCGCTTGAAGGTGGACGAACGCTGCGCGCGGAAATGGACCCACTCTTCATACGCGCGCTGCAGGCGGTCGACGGCGCGCTGCTGCGCTTCGTCGGATGTGAAACCGCGTTCGGAAAGCGCGTGTTGATAGAACTCTTGGACGTTCATTTGCTTGCTGGCTCGGTTGGCTCAAAAACTTCGTCCTCGCGCACGCGGGGACCCTGGGGACGGTTGCTCAGACCAACCGTTCCTTGGGTCCCCGCCTGCGCGAGGACGATGTAATTGCTATTGTAGTGCTAAGTATTTCGCTTAGAAATTGAGCGAACGCTTGTCGATCGCCAGCGCCGCTTCCTTGGTCGCTTCCGACAACGATGGGTGTGCGTGGCAGATGCGTGCGATATCTTCAGCCGAGGCGCGGAACTCCATCGCCACTACCGCTTCCGAAATCAGCTCGGAAGCCATTGGCCCGATGATGTGCACGCCCAAAATTTCGTCGGTCGTCGCATCGGCCAAAAACTTGACCATGCCGGACGTATCGCCCAGCGCCCGCGCGCGCCCGTTCGCCATGAACGGGAAGGTGCCCGACTTGTACGACACGCTGGACGCCTTCAACTGCTGCTCGGTCTGGCCAACCCACGCGATTTCCGGCGAGGTGTAGATCACCCACGGAATGGTATTGAAATTGGTGTGGCCATGCTGGCCGGCGATACGCTCGGCCACGGCAACGCCCTCTTCCTCGGCCTTGTGCGCCAGCATCGGGCCGCGCACCACGTCGCCCACCGCCCACACGTTCGCCAGGCTGGTCTTGCAGTCGTCGTCGACGGCGATAAAGCCGCGCTCATCCAGCTTGAGCCCGACGGCTTCGGCGTTCAGGCCATTGGTGTTGGGCGTGCGCCCGATCGAGATGATCAGCTTGTCGAAAACGGCTTTGACGGCTTCGCCCTTGGCGTCCGTGTATTCCACGGTAACGTCCTTCTTGCCGGGCGTGACCTTGCCGATCTTGACGCCCAGGTTGATGCCCAGGCCCTGCTTGGTGAACAGCTTGAACGCTTCCTTGGCGATCTGCTCGTCGACCGCGCCCAGGAACGTAGGCAGCCCTTCGAGCACCGTCACTTCCGCCCCCAGGCGGCGCCATACACTGCCCATTTCCAGGCCGATGACGCCGGCGCCGATCACGCCCAGCTTTGCCGGCACGCCTTCGATCGTCAGCGCGCCGGTGTTCGACAGGATCAGTTTTTCGTCAAACGGAGCGCCCGGCAATTCGCGCGCGTTCGAGCCGGTGGCCACGATCACGTGCTTGGTCTGCAGCGTGTCGGTCGTAGGACCGCTAGCGTTGATGGTATAGCCGCCTTCCACTGCCGCGCCGAAAGCGCCGCGACCATGGAAAAACGCGACCTTGTTCTTTTTAAGCAGGAACAGGATACCGTCGTTGTTCTGTTTGACGACCACGTCCTTGCGCTTCAACATTTGCGGCAGGTTCAGCGACAAGCCGGCCACGTCGATGCCGTGGTCCTTGAACGCATGGCCGGCATGCTCAAAATGTTCGGACGACTGCAGCAGCGCCTTCGATGGAATGCAACCGACGTTGGTGCAGGTGCCGCCCGGTGCCGGACCGCCCTTGGCGTTGGCCCATTCGTCGATGCAGGCAACCGAAAAGCCCAGCTGCGCTGCGCGAATGGCGGCGATATAACCGCCCGGACCGGCGCCGATGACAACGACGTCGAATTGTTTTGGAGTGCTCATGAACGTATTCCTTTTATTCTTCTGGTACGAATATCCACATCAGCAGATAGATAAAGATGCCGAAACCGGCAAAGATGACGCACAGCGCGAATACCAGGCGCCAGACCCAGGACTCGACGCCCGAGACGCGCGCCAGGCCACCGCACACGCCGCCAAGCGTGCGGTCGCTGCGCGAACGGCGCAGGCGCGCTATTTCGCTGACGAAGTCGTCGCCCGCCGATGGCTTGGCCAGGTTGACCTGGGAGGCCAGTACTTTGGCCTTGGCCTGTTCGTATTCGGCTGCGCTGAGCGCGCCGGCCTGGTGCAGATCGTGCAAACGCTTGATTTCATCCGAGATATTCATGGTGCCACCTCATTCACATAAATCAGCAAGGGCACGCCGCAGGCAGCGCGCCTCCCGGTTACAGATCCAGCAGCAGACGCGCCGGGTCTTCCAGCGTTTCCTTCATCGCCACCAGGCCGAGGACCGCTTCGCGCCCGTCGATGATGCGGTGGTCGTACGACATCGCCAGGTAGTTCATCGGACGCACCACGACCAGGCCGTTTTCGACCACGGCGCGGTCCTTGGTCGCGTGCACGCCCAGGATGGCCGACTGCGGCGGGTTAATGATCGGCGTCGAAAGCATGGAGCCGAAAGTGCCGCCGTTCGAGATCGAGAACGTGCCGCCGGTCAGGTCTTCCAGCGTCAGCTTGCCTTCCTTGGCCTTGTTGCCGAATTCACCGATCTTCTTTTCGATTTCGGCGATCGACATCTGGTCGGCATTGCGCAAGATAGGCACCACCAGGCCGCGCGGCGAACCAACCGCGATACCGATGTCGAAGTAGCCGTGGTAAACAATGTCGTTGCCGTCGACCGAGGCATTGATGATCGGGTACTTCTTGAGCGCGGCGACGGCGGCCTTGACGAAGAACGACATGAAACCCAGCTTGACGCCGTGCTCTTTCTCGAACTTGTCCTTGTACTTGTTGCGCAGGTCGATCACCGGCTGCATGTTCACTTCATTGAACGTGGTCAGAATCGCGTTGGTCGACTGCGACATTACCAGGCGCTCGGCAATGCGGGCGCGCAGGCGGCTCATCGGCACGCGCTCTTCCGGACGCTCGCCAAAGTTGATCGCTGGGGCGGCCACCTGCTGCAGCGCAGGCTTGGCGGCGGCCGGGGCCAGTGGCGCCGGCGCTGCAGGCTTCACGCCAGCCGCCACTGCGCCCAGCACGTCGCCCTTGGTCACGCGGCCGTCTTTGCCGGTGCCGGTCACGTTCGACGTCGTCATGGTGTTGTCGGCCAGGATTTTGGCGGCGGCAGGCATGGCGATATCGCCCTTGGTCCCTGCGGCCGGGGCTGCAGCGGCAGCGGCGGGCGCTTCCACCTGCACCGGCGCGCTCGACACTTCCAGCGGGCTGACCTTGGCGGTGCCTTCGGTGTCGATGATGGCGATCACTTCGCCGGCCATGACGGTGCTGCCGTCGGTCTTGAGGATCTGGATGATCACGCCGGCGTTTGGCGCCGGCAGTTCCAGGACCACCTTGTCGGTTTCGATGTCGATCAGGTTTTCGTCGCGCGCGACCGGCTCGCCGACTTTTTTATGCCATGAAAGCAGGGTCGCTTCAGCGACCGACTCAGACAACACTGGGACCTTGACTTCGATTTGTGCCATGTAAAACTCCGTATCTTGTTATTAGCGGCGCCCCGCTCCTGGCGAGGCGCGAGCGCATCAGTTATTTGGTGAGGATGAAACCCTTGAGCTTCGAAAACGCGGTGTCCAGCAATTCCTTCTGCTGCGCGTTGTGCTTGTCGCCGTAGCCGACGGCAGGCGACGCAGAAGCCGGACGGCCCGCATACGCCAGGCGCTGGCCCGATTCCAAACTTTCAAAGATGTTGTGCTGGATCTGGAACCAAGGTCCCTGATTTTGCGGTTCATCCTGCGTCCATACCAGTTCGGTGAAGTTCGGGAACTTCTTCAGTTCTGCCGCGAACGACTTGTGCGGGAACGGATACAACTGTTCGATACGAATGATGGCAACGTCGCTAACGCCACGCGTCTTGCGGCTGTTGACCAGGTCGTAATAGACCTTGCCCGAGCAAGCGATCACGCGCTTGACCTTCTTGGCGTCGATTTTCTCGTCCATCTCGCCAATCACGGTCTGGAACGCGCCCTTGGCCAATTCCTGCAGCGGCGAACTGGCATCCTTGTTACGCAACAGCGACTTCGGCGTCAAAATCACCAAAGGCTTGCGGAACTGGCGCACCATCTGGCGGCGCAGCAGGTGGAAGATCTGTGCGCCCGTGGTCGGCTGCACCACTTGCATGTTGTTGTCTGCGCACAGCTGCAAGAAACGCTCGGGACGCGCGGAGGAGTGCTCGGGACCCTGGCCTTCGTAACCGTGCGGCAGCATCATCACCAGGCCCGAGGCGCGGCCCCATTTCACTTCGCCCGACGCGATGAACTGGTCGATGACCACTTGCGCGCCGTTGGCAAAGTCGCCGAACTGCGCTTCCCAGATGGTCAGCGTGTTTGGCTCGGCGGTCGAGTAGCCGTACTCAAAGGCCAGCACGGCTTCTTCGGACAGGACCGAATCGATGACCGTGAACGGCGCCTGCGACTCCGACACATTGCACAGCGGGACATAGGTGCCCGAATCCCAGCGCTCGCGGTTCTGGTCGTGCAGTACGGCGTGGCGGTGGGTGAACGTTCCGCGCCCGGCATCCTGGCCCGACAGGCGGATCGCGTAGCCGGACGACACCAGCGACGCGTAGGCGAGGTGCTCGCCCATGCCCCAGTCCAGGTTCAATTCGCCGCGGCCCATCGAGGCGCGGTCAGCCAGCACTTTTTCGACCAGCGAGTGGACCTTAAAGTCGTCCGGCACGGTGGTGATGCGGGTGGCCAGGCGTTTGAGTTCCGTCATCGGCACGGCGGTGTCGGCCGAGTCGGTCCATTTGCGGTTCAGGAACGGCAGCCAGTCGACCGCGTACTTGTTCTTGAAATTGGAAATGACCGGGTCGACCGTGTGCTTGCCGGCGTCCATGGCGTCGCGAAAGGCCGCCACCATCTTGTCGCCCGCGTCCAGCGGCAGCGTGCCCTGCGCGCCCAGCTTGTCCGCATACAGCTTGCGGGTGCCCGGATGCTGGGCGATTTTCTTGTACATCAGCGGCTGCGTCAGCGCCGGGGTGTCCTGCTCGTTGTGACCGAGCTTGCGGTAGCAGATGATGTCGACCACAACATCCTTCTTGAACTGCATGCGGTAGTCGAGCGCAATTTGCGTAGCCAGTACCACCGCTTCAGGATCGTCGCCGTTCACGTGCAGCACGGGCGCTTCGATCATCTTGACCACGTCCGAGCAGTACAGCGTGGAGCGCGCGTCGCGCGGGTCCGACGTGGTAAAGCCGATCTGGTTGTTGATCACGATGTGCATCGTGCCGCCCGTGCCGTAGCCGCGGGTTTGCGCAAGGTTCAGCGTTTCCATGACCACGCCCTGGCCGGCGAAAGCAGCGTCGCCGTGGACCAGGATCGGCAGTACTTGCGCGCCTTCCTTGTCGCCGCGGCGTTCCATGCGCGCCTTGACCGAGCCTTCAACCACCGGGTTGACGATCTCGAGGTGGGACGGGTTGAACGCGAGCGACAGGTGAACCGGACCGCCGACGGTCGAGATATCGGACGAAAAACCTTGGTGATACTTGACGTCGCCCGACGGCAGGTCGTCGCCGTGCTTGCCTTCGAATTCTTCGAACAGTTCCTGCGGCGACTTGCCCAGGGTGTTGACCAATACGTTCAGGCGGCCGCGGTGGGCCATGCCGATGACGATCTCCTGCACGCCTTTTTCGC
This sequence comes from Massilia sp. TSP1-1-2, assembly GCF_049896185.1. Taxonomy (NCBI): domain Bacteria; kingdom Pseudomonadati; phylum Pseudomonadota; class Betaproteobacteria; order Burkholderiales; family Oxalobacteraceae; genus Massilia; species Massilia sp. TSP1-1-2. Next base: position 47,869 of record NZ_JAFCTU010000005.1, on the reverse strand, counting down.
CAGCGCGCTGGATGGTTTCGTCGATCGAGGCGATGAACGACTCGGAGCCTTCGAGCGAGAAGCGCTTGGCGCCCACGTACTTGGTGTGCAGGTAGCGCTCAAGGCCTTCGGCCGCGGTCAGGCGGTCGAGGATGTGGGTTTTCTTTTCAGCGGTAAAACTTGGCGTGGAGCGGATCGACTCGAGCTTTTCCTGCAGCCAGCGTTTTTCTGCCGGGTCGCCGATGTACATGAATTCGGCGCCGATCGAACGGCAGTAGGTATCGCGCAGCATGTTGAGCAGGTCGCGCAGCGAGCACGTCTCGGGGCCGAAATAGGTGTTGCTGATGTTGAACACGATGTCCATGTCGGCGTCATTGAAGCCGTAGAACGATGGATCGAGTTCAGGAATCGTGGGGCGCTCCTGGCGCTGCAGCGGGTCCAGGTTGGCCCACTGGGAACCGAGGTAGCGGTAGGCGGCGATCAGCTGGGTGACGGCGACGCGCTTGCGGCCCATGTCCGGGTCGGTCGAGGCGGTGACGACGCGGATCGGGCCGGCCTTGGCGCGCTCGGCGAACGATGCAATGACGGACGAATGCACGACGTCGGGCTTGTTCGAGCCGTCGACAGCGGGGACATTCTGCATGGAGTCGAAGTACGCGCGCCAGTTGTCGGGCACAGATCCTGGATTGTCCAGGTAGGCTTCATACAACTCTTCAACGTAGGGCGCATTACCGCCGAACAAATAGGAGTTGGCAGTGTATTGTTGCATCATCTTGCTCACCTTTCTTCGCGCTTCGCGAGTTTGGCGGGTTAATCTAACCTTCCGCGACACGGCCTGACCGGTTAGCGGATTGCACATCAAGTTGTGGGGAAGGACTTTTGTTGCTTGCGAGATTCTTTGAAAAGCACATGAGAATAGCGCACGACATTGTAACGCAACATCAGCAATCGTGAAAAAAGTCAGCGATCATGTTTTCCTCGCGTGCGATCACATGTTGGCGATCACCAAGCATTCGTGATCGCACTGCCAATGTTGACTGGGCAGGTGCTACTCGCCGCCCTGCTCCGGCCCGCGCTCGCCGCGCCCCTCGCCGGCGCCAGGAGGCCGCGGGCGGCCCTCGCGGCGCGCGCCCGGCTGGCGGTCAGCGCCGCCCGTCACCCCGCCAAAACGGTACGACAAGCCCACATACAGCAAGCGGCCATCCACGCGACGCTCGCTGGTTTCCCGCAGCAGCGGCGTGTCGATGACGGTCGAGATTTTGTTCGAGTCAAACAGGTCGGTCACGTTCATGACCAGGTTCAGGCGCGGCGTGAGTGCGTGGCGCAGGCTCAGGTTGGCCGTGGCGGACGGCTCGCGAAAGCCCTGCCCGGTCAGCGTCTTGCCCTGCGCGTTCACGCTGAACTGCAGCTGGTCCTTGGGTGTGGGCTGATAACTGACCCGTGCGCGCCCGCTCAGCGAGCTGCTCTGGCGCACCAGCGCCGCGCCGGTGCTGTCGAAGCTGCGCTGTTCGGCGCGCGCCAGGTTGCCGCTGGTATTGAACGACAGCGTCGGACTGAGTTTGCCGCTCAATGAAAACTCGACGCCGCCGGCGCGGCTCTCGCCCGCATTGTCGCGCGTGGTCAGCAGCACGGTGTCGCTGATGAAGTAGCTGCGCTCGGAGATGGAATCGCGCTCCTTGCGCAGGTAGCCGCGCAGGCTGGTTTCGACAATGCCGAAGCGCGTTTCGTAGCCGAGTTCCAGCGAATCGGACTGCGACGGACGCAGCATAGGGTTACCGGCCGACACATTGAGTTCGTCCCGGTAGACCACGTAGGGGTTCAAGTCACTGCCGTTGGGCCGGCGGATGCGGTGCGAATAGCTCAGCCGCAAGTTGCCATCCTCAGATGCCTTGTAACTCACGTACATGCTGGGAATATAGTTTGTGTAGCTGTTGCTCGCCTCGATTGCGCTGGTCAGCTGATGCACGTCGACCGCCGTATGCTCTACGCGCAAGCCGCCGAGCACGCCCCAGCGCTCGTTCAGGCGCCGCTGGTACGAACCGTACAGCGCCAGATTGGTCTCGTCGACCCGGAATTCATTGCTGCGCGCGGCCACGAAACGCTCCATGCCGCTCAGCGGATCGGTTTCGGCATACAGCGTGCCAAAGCTGTTCTGCATGTCCGACAGTTTGTAGCCCAGCTTGACGATGCCCTTCTCGACCGGGCGCTCGTAGTCGCCCGTGAAATCGGCGACCTTGCTGCCGGTAACATTGTTCTGGCGGCTGCGCCGCTCTGGCAGGCTGCTCGTTGCGTAGGTATTGCGAAACGCGCTGTCGGCACTGTTGTCCGACGAGGAGACGCGCAAATCCATTTTGAAAGTTTCGCCGGGCACACTGCCCTTGCGTTCCAGTCGCACGCCCCAGCTGGCGTTTGCACTGTCGCCGCCGCGCTGAGCGCTGCGCTGGTAGTCGAGTGGGGGTGCGAGCCCGTTTGAGGTGCTGGTGTAGTGATCCATGGTGCGCTGGTCGTTGTCCCGGCGCATCAGACTCGCTTGCGCGCCCAGCACGGTCTTGGCGTCCAGGTTGTAGGTCAAGCCCGCATTGAAACCGGCAGAATTATTCAGCCCGGTCGACTCTGATCGCTGGCTGCTGGACGTCAGCAGGCCGCTGCGCGGATCGGTCCGCTCGCGCGTCGATTCCCCCTCGCTATTGCGCCCGTCGCGGCGAAAGTGCAAGCCGCCCTGGAAGCCCAGCTTGCCTTGCTGATAGCTGCCCGACAGCGCCGTGTTGGCGCGCCCGTCAGGACCAACGTTGGCGTTGAGCACGCCCAGGCCGCCCGGCGTGCGGTTGCGCCGCATGACCAGGTTCAGGATCGGCCCACCGCCGCCTTCGTTGCCAAATTGCGCGCCGGGATTGTTGATCACTTCGATCGATTCGATATCCTGCGACGGCATGGCATTCAGGGCCGCGCCACGGCTGTCGCCCTGGAGCATGGCCGATGGCTTGCCATCGACCAAAATCTGCACATTGGTGCTGCCGCGCAGGCTGACCGTGCCGTCCGGGTCCACCGTGACGGACGGCACGTTGCTTAAGGCATCGGCGGCAGAATTATTGGTCGTGGCGGCATCGGACTTGACGTCGTAGACCTGGCGGTCGATGCGATTGGTCGGGCGCTCGCCCTCGACCGTGACGACGGGCGCCACCGCTGGCTTGGCGGGCTTGGCCGCAGGCGTGGTCACTGCCGGCGTTTGCGCGTTGGCCACCGTGCCGGCGCTCAGCGCGGCGAACGCCGCAAAAATCAGTGGGGTGCGAATTGCTGGATTCATCAGAGCGTAGTTTGCAGAAAATGTACGTACGGCGGCAACCAAAAAAAGCGCCGGGCCTCCATTTTTGAAGGAAACGGCGCTGTCGCATGAAGGAAGGATTGGTGCAGCCAATCCCTCGCTACCACAAGCTTATCAGAATGCGATGCTGGCAGACAATTGTGAAAATCGCTTCGGGCCGAGCGTGAAGCGCGAACCGCCATTGTTCAGTGAATTGACATAGAACTTGTCGAACAGGTTGTAGACATTGAGCTGCAAGCTGACATGCTTGCTCACCTTGTACGACAGCACCGCGTCGGCCACCGCGTAACCGTCCACCTGCGGCACGTTTTGCGTCGCGGCATTCAGGGTTGGGTCGATCAAGCGCTTTTGCTCCGACACGTAGCGGGCGCCACCGCCGACAGTGAGCTTGTCGTTGACCTTGTAGCTCGACCAGACGGTGGCGGTGACGTCCGGCGACCAGCGCACCTGCGCGCCGGCTGCATTGGCGCCGGTGGTGCCTTCGACGATCTTGTTCTTCATTGTCGCCACGCCCGCCGTGACCTGCCAATTGCGGGTGAACTGCCCGACCATGCCCAGTTCCAGGCCCTGCACGCGGCGCTTGCCCAGCTGCGAATAGGTATTTGTCGGCGCATCGAGCAAGCTGATTTCATTCAGGTTTTCCGTGCGATAGACAGCCGCCGTCAGTGCCAGCGTCTTGGCCAACGTCTTGCCCAACACGTCCCACTTGGTGCCGATTTCAACGTTGCGCGTGGTTTGCGGAACCATGTTCGGCGCGTTGACATTGCCGGCGCTTGCACTAAGCGCAAAGTTGCTGCTGCCAGGCGGTGTTTTTGACGTGGCGAACGCTGCATAGATGCTGCCTTCGGGCACCGGTTTGTACAGCGCGCCGGCCTTCCAGCTGACCAGCTTGCCCGAATCTTTCAGATAAGGCGCAGCGACGACGGTCCCCACCGGCAGGCTCGGGTGGCTGGTGGCCGTGGACAGGGAGGCCGAATTGGCCTCGGTGTTGTAGTGCTCCACCCGCAGGCCGCCGTTGAGGTGGAACTTCTCGCTCAGCTTGACGGTGTCGAACGCGTACGCTGCCGCAGTGGTCGTCGCGCCGCGCGTGTAGACGCCATTGAGTACGGGCGCAAGCGCGGTGACGGCATCGTTGACGCCCGGCTTGTACAAATTGGCAGTATTGTTGCCGTTGACGATGCCAAGGCCGCTGCGCCCAAACGCATTCTGCTTTTCCGACATGAATTCAAGGCCGCTCGAAACGGTATGCGCCACGCCGCCTAGCGTGAATTCAGTCACCAGGTTGGTCTGATTGGCAAGGATCTCGTTATCTTGCAGTACCGACTGGCGCGTTCGCGCGATGGTCCAGGTGGACGGCGCGCTGCCGGCGGTGGCGGTAATGGCATTCATGCCGGTCAGAATGCGATCAATGTTGGACTTGCCGTAGCGGGAAACGTTCGACAGTTTGCTGCCACCGGCCAGGTCGTGCTCAACCTTCACGGTCAGCATATCGGCATGCACCTTTTCAAAATCGCTGTCAATGCCGTAAAAATTGTGCGAGTCGACGCGCGCGCCGGCGCGTACCGCTGCGTCCCCGTTATAAAAGCCCTTCAGGCCGATACTGGGAATGCCGCCGTCGGGCAGCTTGTCCTGGCGGATGTGCTGCGATTGCAGCGACACGCGGGTGGGCGTGCCCAGACCCAGCGCCAGCGAAGGCGCAATGCCGAGCGCGGAGTTCTTGACATGCTTGCGCCCCGTGACGCCGCCATCTTGCGCCATCACGTTCAAGCGCAGTGCGCTGGTCGCGCCGAGGGGCCGATTGACATCGGCCGTGATGCGCTTGTTGCTGGCGCTGTTGATGCTGGCGGTACCCGTGTTGAAGTCGTCCGTCTGGGCGTTCTTGGAGGCCAGGTTGATATAGCCGGACGCGGCGCCGCGGCCAATGTCGGCTCCGGCGGGGCCTTTGGATACTTCGATCTGTTCAATATTGAAGGCGTCGCGCGTGACGGCGCCGAGGTCGCGCACGCCGTCGACGAAAATCGACGACTGGGTGGCAAACCCGCGCATCTGGAAGGTGTCGCCGGCGCTGGTGTTGCCGTTTTCGCCCATTTGCAGCGTAATGCCGGGCGTGTTGCGCAAGGCATCGACAATTGACGAGGCGCCCTGCTCGGCAATCAGTTCCTTCTTGATGACCGAAATGGTCTGGGTCGTGTCGAGCAGTGGCTGGGTCAACTTGGGTGAGGATACCTTGTTAGCCTTGTAAGGTACGTCGGCAGTGGCGGTGACGGTGGTTTCCGGCATCCGCGTTTCGGCGCCGGCGCTTTGAGCATGGACCTGGGCCTGGGCGAGCAGCGGAGCACCAAGCGCGGCGAGCGCAATGAAGGAGTAGGCCAAGGACGAGGGGGCGAGCGAGGGGCGTGCGGATAGGTGCTTGCGGTTGCGGATATAAGACAAGGTGTTCTCCCAGCGAATCGGATGATGGAACTGGCTGGCTGGGCTGCGCGGCTTGGCTGGCTAAAAATCATTGAACGCGAATGATAATCATTCTTATTACTGATGGCAAGCGCTATTTGGCAACAGAAATTTACATTCTTTCATGTTGACTCATCAAATGATAATAGTTATCATTTGCATCCACTCATGATTCAAAGGCCACGATGTCGTCCGTCCCCAGCGCCAGCCGCGCGGTTTGGCTCAAGAACCTGCACCGCTGGCATTGGATTAGTGCAGCGCTGTGCCTGCTCGGACTGTTGATGTTCGCCGTCACCGGCTTTACGCTCAATCACGCCTCGCAAATCGAGGCCAAGCCGCAGGTTGTCAATCGCAAGGCGGCCCTGCCCGCCACGCTGCTTGCCCAGTTGGCTGGCGGCGCGGCCAAACAAGCGCTGCCCACGGACGTGGCGGCATGGGCCAGGAAAAGCTTCAACATCGACGTGGCCGGCGTGCCTGCGGAATGGGAAGATGGCGAAGCCTACGTGCCGCTGCCGCGTCCCGGCGGCGACGCCTGGCTGCGCATCGCCGCCGACGGCGCCGCCGAATACGAAAAGACCGACCGCGGCGCCATCTCATGGCTGAACGACCTGCACAAGGGGCGCAATACCGGCGCCGTCTGGAGCTGGTTCATCGACATCTTCGCCATTGCCTGCCTGGTGTTTGCCATCACCGGATTTTTGATCATGAAACTGCATGCGGCCAACCGGCCCTCCACCTGGCCTGTGATCGGCCTTGGCATCCTGGTGCCAGTGCTGCTCGCCCTCCTATTTACTCATTAAGCTGACCTATGAAACTACACCACACGCTGGCCTTGGGCCTTCCGATGCTAAGCAGCTGGGCCGTCGGCGCCGAGCTGGCAGTCAAGTTCGAGATCCCGCAACTGAACGTGGCCGAGTACCACCGCCCGTATGTCGCCATGTGGCTGGAAAGCGCCGGCAAGCCGGCCGTGACCAACCTGGCCGTGCTGTACGACGTTAAAAAGAAGGAAAACGGCGGCGCCAAATGGGTCAAGGACTTGCGCACCTTCTGGCGCAAGAGCGGGCGCGACATGACGCTGCCGATGGACGGCGTGAGCGGCGCCACGCGCGCCACGGGGGAGCAAAAAATGAGCTTTGGCCCTGCCCTCAACCAGATCGACAAGCTGCCCGCCGGCGACTACCAACTGGTCATCGAGGCGGCGCGCGAAGCGGGCGGGCGCGAACTGGTGCGCGTGCCGTTCAAGCTGCCGCTGTCCGGCAAGCAAACGCACACCGCGCGCGGCCAGGAAGAACTGGGCGCCGTCACACTTCAGATCAACCCTTAAGGCCTCAGCCATGACCATTCGATACATCGGCAAGACCCTGCTGGCGCTCGCGCTGGCCACACTGTCGCTGCAGGCCAGCGCGCACCGTCCATGGCTGCTGCCACAGCAGACCAACGCCGAAGGCAAGGAGCCATGGGTGACGATTGACGGCGCCGTGTCCGAAGGCTTGTTCGACATCGACCACCAGGCCCTCAAGCTCGACGCGGCCATGGTCACCGATCCGGATGGCGCCGCAACCCCCGTTCCCACGCCGCTGATGGGCAAGCAGCGCAGCAGCTTCGACCTCAAGCTGACCAAGAACGGCACCTATAAAGTGAGCCTGGTAACGAGTGCCGTCATGGCCAGCTACAAGGAAGCCGGCGGCACGGAGACCAAGCGTTTCCGCGGCGCCGAAGCGGAACTGGCCAAGGCCATTCCGGCTGGCGCAACTGAAGTGCGCACGATGCGCTCGCACAACCGGCTGGAGACTTTCGTCACCGCCAACCGCGCCAGCAGCGGCGCGCTCAAGCCGTCCGGCGTGGGACTGGAAATGGTGCCCGTCACGCACCCGACCGAGATGCGCAGCGGCGAAAAGGCGACCTGGCGCTTCCAGCTCGATGGCAAACCGCTGCCCAACTTTGCCTTCAGCTTCACGCCAGGCGGCGTGCGCTATCGCGGCGTGCTCGGCGAGCAGCGCCTAGTCACCGATGCCAAGGGCGAGAGCTCGATCAAGCTGCCGGCGGCCGGCATGTACTGGCTGCACGCCGCTTACCCGCCGGCCATGGAAAAAGGCTTGCCAGAGACGGGACCGGCCGACACGCGCCGCTTCAGCTACGCTGCCACGCTCGAAATCCTGCCGGAGTAAAGAGCACCGTGCGCCGCGTCCTCGTTCCCACATCGCTCTCGCCCGGCCAGATGGCGCTGGGCAGCGCCGTGTATGACGCGGCCGGCAGCACCATGGGCACCTCGTGGAGCGCGCGCGCCGTGCTCGCGCCGGGCGAGCAGGCGGCCAACGTCGGCGCCCTCGCCGCACAACTGCAGCGCCAGCTCGACATCGTGGTCGCGCAAATGAGCCACTGGGAGAGCGACTCGGACCTGAGCCGCTTCAACAGCGCGCCTGCCGGCTCCTGGCACCAGTTGCCGTGCGCATTTTACGAAGTGCTCAGCTATGCGCTGGAGGTGGCCGACGCCAGCGGCGGCGCTTACGATCCGTGCAGCGGCGCGCTGGTCAATTGCTGGGGCTTTGGCGCGCACGGGCGCTACGACGAACCCGATTTTCACCCGCCGTCCGACAGTGAAATCACGGCCATCATGGCGCGCCAGGACCGTTCGCGCCTTGCAGTTGAAGCTGCGGCGCGCCGCGTGCTGCAGCCGGGCGGCGTCCAGATCGACCTGTCATCGGTAGCCAAAGGATATGCGGTCGACCAGCTGGCCGCCAGCCTCGAGCTGCGCGGCGTGCACCACTATCTGGTGGAAGTGGGCGGCGAACTGCGCGGCGCTGGCGTGAAGCCGGACGGCCAGCCGTGGTGGGTCACGCTCGAAGGCGTGCCCGACGCGGGCGAACAGGCGTCGACCGTGGTCGCCTTGCACGGGCTCGCGGTGGCCACTTCAGGCGACTACCGGCGCCACTACCAGCATCGCGGCGCCCGCGCCTCGCACACGCTCGACCCGCGCACCGGCTACCCTATTGAGAACAACATCGCATCGGTCACCGTGCTGCACCAGTCCTGTATGGCGGCCGACGCCTTGTCCACCGCTTTGTCCGCGCTCGGCGTGGAAGCCCGCATGCATTTCGCCGAACAGCACCGGCTGGCGGCACGCTTCCTGCTGCGCGGACCAAGCGGACTGGAAGAAGTGAGCACCACTGCCTTCCAGGCGATGCTGCAATGATCAACATTGATCCGGCGCGCTGGGCCCTGGCTGGCGCCATGCTGTTTGCCTACGCGGGTGTCTGCGTGGCGACGTTGCGCGGAAAACGACGCGCCGCTGCCCCCGCAGGCCAGGCCGACTGGCTGGTGGTGCACGCAAGCCAGACCGGCACCTGCGAATTTTTGGCCGAGCGCACGCGCGCCACGCTGGCCACTGGCGGCCTGACCGTGCAAGTGGCGAGCATGGACGACATCGGCGAGACCGAACTGCTGGCCGCGCCACGCATCCTGTTCATCGTCAGCACCTACGGCGAGGGCGATGCGCCCGACAGCGGCGCGCGCTTTGCCCGCATGCTCGCAAGCAGCACCGCAGACTTGTCGCGGCTGCACTACGGCGTACTGGCATTGGGCGACACCAGCTATGCGCACTTCTGCGGCTTTGGCCGTAGCATGGACGCGGCGCTGGGCGCACGCGGCGCCCGGTCGCTGTTCGCGCGGATCGAAGCGGACCGCGTGGCGCCGGCCGCGCTGCAAGCCTGGCAGCATCACCTGAGCCACCTGGCAGGCACCAGCGACGCGCCCGACTGGAGCGCGCCGCAATACGGACAGTGGCGCATCGCCGCGCGGCGGGTGCTCAACGCAGGCAGCGCGGGCGCACCCGCGTACTTGCTGTCGCTGCAACCGGTGGACGGTGCGCTGCCGGCCTGGCAGGCGGGCGACCTGGTGCAGGTAAGCGCACCAGCGGCGCCCGATTATCCGCGCGAATATTCGATTGCATCGCTGCCGGCCGACGGCAGCATTGAACTGCTGGTGCGCCTGCACCTGCATGAAGACGGCAGCGAAGGCGCCGCCTCCGGCTGGCTGTGCACCCAGGCCGGCAAGAACGACACAATCGCACTGCGCCTGCGCGAACACAAGCGCTTTCACGCCGGCGCCAATGCACAGCGCCCGATGATCCTGATCGGGAACGGCACTGGCATCGCGGGCCTGCGGGCCCACCTGAAAAGCCGCGTGGCAAGCGGCGCGGCGCGCACCTGGCTGGTGTTTGGCGAACGCAACGCGCAGCACGACTACCTGTTCCAGCATGAGATCGAAGAATGGCAGCGCAGCGGCGCCTTGGCGCAGCTGGATTTGGCCTTCTCGCGCGACGGCGGGGCGCTGCGCTACGTCCAGCACGTGCTTGCCGCGCGCGAAACACCGCTGCGCGACTGGGTCGCCCAGGGCGCGGCCATTTACGTGTGCGGCAGCCTGCAGGGAATGGCGGGCGGCGTACACGACGCCCTGGTTGCCGCCCTGGGCCAGCAACAACTCGACCAGCTCGACGCTGCTGGCCGCTATCGACGGGACGTCTATTAAGCCATGATGCTGCACATACCCGAAGTACTGACGCGCGAGCAGGTGGCAGCCATGCGCCGCGCGCTGGACGAGGCCCACTGGAGCGACGGCCGCGCCACGGTCGGGCCGCAGGGCGCGCAAGTCAAGCGCAACCGCCAGCTGCCGGAAACGTCGCCGCTGGCAGTGGCACTGGGCGCCGAGATCCTCGCGGCGCTGGCCAGCCACGCGCTGTTCATATCGTCTGCGCTGCCGCTGCGCACCGTGCCGCCGCTGTTCAACAGCTACGCCGGCGGCGAGCATTACGGCCTTCACGTCGACGGCGCCGTGCGCAATGTGCCGGGCAGCGTCCTGCCGCTGCGCACCGACCTGTCGTGCACCTTGTTCCTGGCCGATCCCGACGAGTACGACGGCGGCGAACTGGTGGTCGCGGACACCTACGGCACGCATGAAGTCAAGCTGCCCGCCGGGGACCTGATCCTGTATCCGTCGTCAAGCGTGCATAAAGTGGAGCCGGTTACGCGCGGCACGCGCGTGTGCTCGTTCTTCTGGATCCAGAGCATGGTGCGCGACGACGCGCGGCGCGCCATGCTGACGGAACTGGACCAGACCATCTTGCGCCTGCGCCAGCGCGTGGGTGACGTGGACGACGTGGTCTCGCTCACCAGCCACTATCACAACCTGCTCAGGATGTGGGCCGAACTGTAATAGCGCGCTACATCGGCCACCTTCTGTGGCCCATCCATTTCTATTGATCTGGGTCAAGGCGCCGTCCATTGCAAGTGCGTGACTATTGTTGCAACGCAAAACGCATCAGTACGCACTCCAAAAGAAAGCAAAACATGAAACGCTCCATCCTCTCCCTGTCGATTGTTCTCGCATTCGGCGGCGCCAGCACAACTGCTTACGCCGACCACAATGCACCGGCCGCTGCCATTCCTACCGTGGTGATTTCGGCCAAGCTGCTGGAGAGTTACCCATACCGGATGGAGGCAAGCAGCGACAGTGCGGGCCTGCTGGCCGGCACCCCCGGCTTTGCCGTGGCCACCAGCGGCGGCGTGTCCGGACTGCCGATCGTCAACGGCCTGGGTGACGACCGGCTCAAGATCCGCATCGGCGCCATGGAAGTGACCTCGGCCTGCGCCAATCACATGAATCCGCCCATGTCCTACCTGGACCCCAAGCAGGTGCAGTCGATCGAACTGAGCGCCGGCGTCACGCCGGTTAGCAACGGTGGCGACAATATCGGCGGCACCATCAACATCAGCACGGCGGTACCGGTGTTCGCCAAGCCGGGCGCGCCCTTGCGTACCGAGGGCAGCGTATCCTTGACCACCCGCAGCGTCAACCAGACCGTATCGGTGGGCGCCAGCGGCGCCATCGCCAGTGAACGCTTCAGTTTCTCGTTCGACGGTGCGCAGGCCAAGGCGCACAGCTACCAAGATGGCAATGGACGCACTGTCCTGGCCAGCATGTACAAGAGCACCAACCTGGGCGTCACGCTCGGTTACCGCCAAGACGGCCACCGCCTGACCCTGCGCGCCGGCACCCAGCGCATTCCCTACCAGGGCTTTCCCAACCAGTACATGGACATGACGGACAACACGGCCGACCATACCACGCTGGCTTACCTGGGCCAATATGGCTGGGGCGAACTTGATGTCACCAGCTACTGGCAGCGCACCAAGCACAAAATGGGCTTTTTCACGCCGGAGCGCAAAGGCGCAATGCCCATGCTGACCGAGGGCCGCAACTTCGGCTACACGGCGCGCGCAACGCTCGCGCTGAGCGAGGATCAGCTGCTGCGTGTCGGCCATGAATACCATGGCTTCAAGCTGCAGGATTATTGGCCCGCCGTCCCCGGCTCGATGATGATGGGGCCGCAAACGTATGTGAACATCAAGGATGGCGAGCGCAGCCGCCTGGCGCTGTACGGCGAGCTGGTCAGCCATATTGGCGCGAACTGGATCACCCAGCTGGGCGCGCGCCACGAACGGGTGCGCGCCGATGCCGGCGCGGTGCAGGCCTACGCCAGCAATATGATGAACGCGGCCGACGCGGCAGCGGCGCAAGCCTTCAATGCCCGATCGCGCCAAAAAAGTGACGGCAACCTGGACCTGACGGCAACCGCGCGCTACGAACCGGGATCAAGCTTCGACCTGGAACTCGGCTACGGCCGCAAGACGCGTTCGCCCAACCTGTATGAGCGCTTTGCGTGGGGCCGGGGCGTGATGGCCATGACGATGACGAACTGGTTTGGCGATGGCAACGGCTATGTGGGCAACGTCGACCTGAAACCGGAAATCGCCCAAACCCTCAGCGCGACCATGCACTGGCACGGAGGGCAAGGCAGCAACTGGTTCGTGAAACTGGCGCCGTACTACAACCGGGTGAACGACTACATCGACGTTGACACGGTCGGCGCCTTCAATCCCTACCAGTCGCAACAGGCGAAAGGCGCGCTGCTGCGCTTTGCCAACCACGACGCCACGTTGTATGGCGCCAACCTGTCGTGGAAAGCGCCGGTTGCGCGCAAGTCCGCGATCGGCGAGTTGAACTTCACCGGTTACGCATCGCTCACCCGTGGCAAACGGAATGATGACGGAGCGCTTTACCGCATGATGCCGCCCAATGTGTTGCTGGCGCTCGAACAGCGCGACGGCGCCTGGAATAGCCAGTTCGAAGTCAAGGCCGTGGCCCGCAAGGACCGCATCGACAGCCGCCGCCTGGAGAGCGTTACCAGCGGTTTCGCGCTGCTCAATGTCCGCACCGCCTATCAGTGGAAGAACGGCCTGCTGCTCACCATGGGCATCAGCAATCTGATGGACAGGGCCTACAATGACCCGCTGGGCGGCGTCTACCTTGCCGGACTTGCGGCGGACAAAGGCGCGCTGACCACCCTTCCCGCTCCCGGTCGCTCAATCGACATGGGCATTTCGCTGCGCTTCTGAACCCGCCGCTGCGACGACTGTAAACGCGATACACTGGGACTTTCTTCGTCCCGGATCATCGCTTGAGAGTCTCCATCGGTCACCGCCTGTTCGTCTCGGTCCTGCTCGCGATCCTCGCCGTCGCGGCGACCGCCATTACGCTAATGCGCCAGAACGTGATGAACAGCTTTGGCGAGTACGCAGTCAACATCGAGCTTGACCGGCTGGAGCAACTCTCGGGCGACATAGCGCGCCAGTACCAGGCGCGGAAAAACTGGGACTTCATTAGCGGCGATCGCGCCCGCTGGATCAGCGCCGAACTGGCGCGCCTGCAGCAGCAGCGGATGCGCGTGGCGCCCCCGGTGCCGCCGGCGCCGCCGGAACCCCCAGTGCCACCGCAACCACCTTACCCGGGCCAGGCGATAGAACCACCGCCCCTGCCGCCGCCGGCTTTGCAGGCTGAGCAAGCTGACATGGTGCAGCCGGAAGACCGCGAGCTGGTCGACCGCCTTGGCCTGCAAGACCGCGTGACCTTGCTCGACGCCGACGGCCGCTACCTGGCCGGGCGGCGCAGCGCTGGCGAGCCTGGTGCGCGGCGCGCCATCAACGCCAATGGAAAGTCGTTTGCCTACCTGGTGGTGGCCAGGGCCGCGCGGCCGAGCGACGCCATGTCGGGTGTATTTTTGCAGCAGATGAAGGACAGCCTGTGGGTCATCCTCGCGGCCAGCCTGGCCTTAAGCGGCCTGGCCGCGGTGCTGCTGGCGGCGCACTTTCGTAAGCCCATTTTGCGCCTGGCCGACGGTGCCCGGGAACTGGCGGCCGGCCGCTACGACACGCGGTTGCCGGTGGCGCGCAGCGACGAACTGGGCGAACTGGCGGCCAGCTTCAACGCGCTTGCGCAAAAGCTCGATCAGGTCGAGGCGTCGCGCCGCCAGTGGGTGGCCGACACCTCGCACGAACTGCGTACGCCCCTGTCGGTGCTGCGCGCCCAGCTCGAAGCGGTACAGGACGGCGTGCGCCCGGCCAGCGCCGAAGGCACCGCGGCGATGCTGCGCCAGGTGCTGTCGCTTAACAAGTTGATCGACCAGCTGTACGCATTGGCGCGCGCCGACGTCGGCGAAATCGACTACCAGCGCGAGACGCTCGACCTGTGGCAGCTGGCCTGCGAACAGGGCGCAGCATTCGCCGAAAAATTCGCCTGCGCCGGCATCGCTTACTCGGTCGCTTGCGAACCGCGTCCTTGCATGGTGCAGGCTGACCGGGAGCGCATGCGCCAGGTCCTGGCCAACCTGTTCGAGAACTGCATCCGTTATTGCGGCGAGGGTTCGGCCATCGTCATGGCGGCGCGCGAACTTGACGGCGTAATCGAGTTGACGATTGACGACAGCGGAGCGGGCGTGCCGGACGACGCGCTGGCCCATCTAGGTCAGCGGTTCTACCGGGTGGAGGGCTCGCGCAGCCGCGCGCACGGCGGCGCCGGCCTTGGCCTGGCGCTGTGCCAGCGCATCGTCAGCACGCATGGCGGCCAGATCGCCTTTGCGCGCTCAAGCAAAGGTGGCCTGCAGGTACGGGTGCGCCTGGCCGTGGCGCCGGCATGAGCGCGCGCGTCTGCAGCGTCTTTATTGTCGAAGATGAACCGGAGCTGGCGGCACTGGTCGCCGATTACGCCCGCGCAAGCGGCTACCTGCCCACCGTCTTTGGCGACGGCGCCCAGGCGCTGGCCGCGCTCAAGACCGGCGTTCCCGACATGCTGGTGCTGGACCTGATGCTGCCCGGACTGGACGGCCTGTCGCTGTGCCGCGCCGTACGCGCGTTCTCGGACGTACCGATCATCATGGTTACGGCGCGGGTGGAGGAACTTGACCGCCTGCTCGGCCTGGAAAGCGGAGCGGACGACTACCTGTGCAAGCCTTTCAGCCCGCGCGAGCTGATGGCGCGCATCAAGGTGATCCTGCGCCGGGTGCAGCCGGGTGCGCCGGCCAGCGTGTGCGTGATCGACGAGGCGGCGCAGCGGATCAGCATCGCCGGGCATGCGCTGGAGCTCACGCCGAGTGAATTTAATATATTGGCCGGCATGGCGCGCCGGCGCGGCCACGTATTTTCACGCGCGCAGCTGCTGGACCTGGCACGGCAGGACAGCCTGGACGTGTGTGACCGCGCCGTCGACAGCCACATCAAGAACCTGCGGCGCAAGATCTCGGCAGTGCTGCCGCAGCAGGATGCCATCGGGTCGGTCTACGGGCTGGGATACCGCTTCGAACTGTAGTCGCGCTGCAGTCGCATCTGGCTCGCCGCCTAGATCGACATGCCGGGCAATTCCATGCCGTTCAGACGGCGAAACAAGGTCAGTGCAAACGAATCGGTCATGCCGGATATGTAATCGGTCACGCCAAGCAGGCGCTCATAATCGGTGGCGCCGGTGGCAAACTGCAGGGGCATGATCTGCACCAGTTTTTTGTGTGCTTTGGTGCGCATGTTCTCTGGCGTGAGCAACGCCGGCACAAATTTAGTCAGCAAGCCACCAAGGATGTCGAAGCCCGCCGACTCGATTTGCAGCACCGTGGGCGTGGTGTAGATTTGCGCCTGCGAGAGCGCCGATATTTTCTTGAGCTCCGCGCAAAACGCCGACTGACTCACCAGATCGCGCTCGAACGTGCCGGCCATGATGGCGGCGTAGTTATCCTTGAATACCTCGACCGCCGCGCCAACGAGGTTGCCGATGGAGCGGGCGCGCAGGTATTCTATGCGGCCTTCATCGTCTGCAATGGCCAGGTACGACGCGCCCGGCTTTTGCCCACCAGGGAAAGCGATTGGCCACAGCAGCCTGCGCGCCTGTTCGAAGCTCACCCGGCACAGGCGATGTCCGTCTTCCAGGTCCACGATGCCATAGCAGATATCGTCGGCCGCTTCCATCAAGAACGCAAGCGGATGGCGGGCATGGGCGCCGTTGGCCTTTTGCATCAGCCCAGTTCCCAGCGCGACGGCCGCGAAATTGGCGGCGTCGTGCGTGTAATAGCCGAACTTTTTTTCGCTGACATGGCCCTTGGTGGGCGCGGCCAGCGATGAACCGCGGGGATATTTGGCATACGTTGCCAGCACGGCGTAGGTGAGCTGGAAGCCGCCTTGGTTGACCGCATTTTGCAAGCGCGTCACCAGCCTGAAGCCTTGTGCATTGCCCTCGAACTTGAGCAGGTCCTGCCTTTCAGGTTCGGCCAGCGGGTCGAGGTAGGGCGCGCCCTCCAGCGCGAACCACGACTGGATCGCGTCTTCGCCCGAGTGACCGAAAGGCGGATTGCCGATGTCGTGCGCCAGGCATGCCGCTGCGACGATGCTGCCGAAGTCTTGCGCGACCATGCCGGACAGCGCAGCCTTGGCCAGGATGAATTCGCCGCACAGGGTGCCGAGCGAGCGGCCGACCGACGCCACCTCAATGCTGTGGGTCAGGCGCGTGCGCACGTAGTCGCTTTCGGCAAGCGGGAACACCTGCGTCTTGTCCTGCATGCGCCGAAAGGCGCTGGAATAGACGATGCGGTCCCAGTCGCGCAGGTACTCCGAGCGCGATTCCCCGGCGCCATCGGCCGTTTCGCGTCCCAGCCGCCGGGTCGAGGTCAGCAAGTGCCAGTCCATTGTCATTGTCGCGCCTTGGGTTGTTTGTGCGCCGTGACGATAACACGGTTCTTGCCCACGGTTTCTCCACAATTAGGGGCCACACTCGCGTTTGTCAGTCAACCAACCAGGAGAAAACCATGAAGCCAGTTTCCATCATGCTGTGCGCGGCCTTGTTTGCCGCAGCGGGCGCCAGCCAAGGCGCACAGCACGGCAATTGTCCGGACCGGGGCCGCTGCCTCGTGGCGCCGATTCCGCCGGTCCCGCCCGTTCCACCCGTTCCACCGCTGCCACCGGTACCACCGTTGCCAGCCGTGTCAGCCGTCCCGCCTTTGCCGCCACTGCCGCCCGTGCCGTCACCGCCACCGCCGCCGACGATTCCCGACGCCGCGCATGAGGCCTGCGTCGGCAAGGCGGTGGGAACGAACATGACATGGTCAGATAAAAAGGGCTTGCGGATCAGCGGCGCGTGCCAACGCGACAGCAAAGGAATGTACCTGGACGCGTCGTCCATCGAGAGCCGTTCGTAAGCGCGCTCGCTCCGGCTGGACAATCTGGCCGGCGTAGTCTATTTTAGGGCTATGACCGAGCCGCGCCCACGCACCATCCGCCATCCGCAGCTGCAGCAAGAGTCGCCGCGTCCGGTGCCGCCGGTCCAGCCGGCGCTCGAGGATTGTTGCCGCAGCGGCTGCACGCCCTGCGTCTTCGACCTGTACGAAGACGACATGGAACGCTATCGCGCCCGCCTGAAGGCTTGGGAAGCGCGCAGGGCCGCGCACAACTGAAAGTCACGCCTGCCGCGAAGTCATTACAATATGGCATCGATTTTTGTTGCAGGAGATAAGTATGTTTGAGCTCAGCGTTCCGTGGTGGGAACTGATCGTACGCGCGGTTCTTGTGTTCAGCGTGCTGCTGCTGATGGTGCGCGTGTCCGGACGGCGCACCATCGGCCAGTTCACGCCGTTTGACCTGCTGGTGGTCATGCTGCTAAGCGAAGCGGTGTCCAATTCCCTGACCGGCGGCGAGGATTCGCTGGTGGGCGGCCTGATTGTCGCGGCCACGCTGGTGGCGCTGAACATGGGCGCCTCTTTCCTGTCGTCGCACAGCAAGACCATGGCCGAAGTGCTTGACGGCTCGGCGGTTCTGCTGGGGCGCAACGGAAAAAGCTTCGACGCAGTGATAAAAAAATGCCGCCTGTCTGAGACCGAGGTCAAGGAAGCGCTGCACGAGGCCGATTGCAAGCTCGAGGAAATGGAATTCATGTTCCTCGAGGCCGATGGCAACATCACCGTGCAAAAAAAGCGTTAAGCGCTATTTCTCCGGCGGCGAGCCCACAGCGCGCGCACTTTGCCTAGTCCTAACGAACGCCACGGCCTTCGCTGTCGATGATCTAATTTCAAGGTCGGACCGCATCACGATGTCGCATTTCTCTCAAACTTTTAACCGGAGAAAATCATGAATTGCGTCGTATCGAGCCTTGTACTTTCTGTCACCATGCTGCTCAGCTCGGCGGCCTTTGCCGCCACCACCAGTTACCGTTCCGCCATGAGCGGTCCAAGCGAGCAGCCGCCCAATGACTCGCCCGGCGCGAGCATTGCCACGGTCGTGTTCGACGACGCGGCCATGACCATGCTGTTCTCCGTGCCGTTCATGAACCTGGTTGCCGGCAGCACGGTCGCCCATCTGCATTGCTGCACGCCGGAGCCACTGATCGGCACGGCGCCGCCTGCCATCGGTTTCGACGACTTCCCCGTCGGCGTCCAGACCGGCCTGTATGAACGGCTCTACAGCCTGGCTGACCCCAACACCTACGAGCCGGCATTTCTGGCCGCGCATGGCGGCACGGTCGATGCGGCGCGCGCCTTTTTGCTTCAGGGAATAAACAGTAACCAGTCCTACCTGAACATCCACTCTACCGAATACCCGGCCGGGGAAATACGCGGCTTCCTGGTGGCCCTGGCCAACCCTGTGCCTGAACCGTCATCCTGGCTCATGCTTAGCGTGGGGCTCGCCGGTATCGGCTTTTGCGCGGCCAAGCGGCGCGCAGCTTAGCGCAGGCCGGGACTATAGCGGGCGGCCCACGCACCAACAGCGGCCGGCCAGAACGCGCGCAGCGAATCGGCTTGGGCAATTGGCAGGCCAAGGCTGGCAGCCGCTTGCATCAGCACAGATAGCGACTCGGCGTCGTTTGCTGGTGTTACCGCCAGCGCGCCCGTTTGCTTGGACAGCTTCTCGCCGTTGGCATTGCGCACGACCGGCACATGCAGGTAACGCGGCGTGGCTGCACCGAGCAGGCGCTGCAGGTAGATCTGGCGCGGCGTCGAATCAAGCAAGTCGGCGCCGCGCACGGTGTCGGTAACGCCTTGCTCGGCATCATCGACCACGACAGCGAGCTGGTAGGCCCAAAAACCGTCGGCGCGTTTGAGCACAAAGTCGCCCGAGTCGCCGGCCAGGTGCTGCACCACGGCCCCGGCAAGGCGGTCGTCGAAGGCGATTTCATCGGCGCCTGCTGCGGGGTCGGGAACGCGCACGCGCAGGCTGCGCATGCTGCGTCCCGCCGGCAAGCCGTGGCGGCAGGTGCCGGGATAGATGGCAGCGCCGTCAGGGGCCGTGCCAAGGCGCGAGTCGGCAATTTCGCGCCGGTTGCAGCCGCAGGGATAGCAGTGCGCAGCGAGCTTTTCGCAGGCGGCTTGGTACAAGGGCTGGCGACTGCTTTGCCAGACGACGTCGCCGTCCCAGTGCATGCCAAGTTGGGCCAGCAGCGCGAGGATGGATTGGGCGGCACCGGCGGCGGTGCGGTCTTCGTCGACGTCCTCGATGCGCACCAGCCACGTGCCGTGGTGCGCCTTGGCGTCCAGGTAGCTGGCGACGGCCGCAACCAGAGAGCCGGCGTGCAGGCGACCCGTGGGCGAAGGCGCGAAACGGCCAACGTAGTGCGCTAGCTGCACTGGGTTACCTGGCGCCTTCTACTGCGCCGCTGGCTTGATTTCCACCACCGGCTTGGCCTCGGCCGGCGGCTTGGCTTCGTGTTTTTTGACCAGCTTGGTGACCTTGTCGGCCACTTCGTTGGGCACCGCGATCGAGAGTTGATAATGCTCGATCTCGAAGCCGGTGTCGGTCTTGCGCATCACACCACTGGCCTGACAGACGCCCATTTGGGTGTCGAGCAATTCATCGAACCAGATGAATTTTTTATCGGACGACATGTAGATATTGCGCTTGGTGGATTTGAACGACCAGGCAGATTTTCGATCGAAAAAACGCTTGGCCCAAGCCTTGAATTGTTCGCGGTTCCACAACTCGTTCTTGTCGGTACCGATATAGATGCCGTTGGGCGCGATCTTGTCGAAATAGGCCAGGCGGGCGTGCGCCGCGTCGTCATGCCACTCGTCGATGAAGGCGTTGATCTGCTTGCGCTCGGCCGCGTCGCCGCTGCTGGTTTGCGCATGGGCGCCCACGCTGAACAGGGCTATGCATATAGATAAAATGAAATTTTTCATGGAAATTGCTGGTGAGTGGTCGCTGAATGATTGTACACTTCCGGCGAAATGTAACTTATTTAAAAACGTAGAAGAAAAGTCATGCGAAGGACTATCATTCACTGATGATTTGCCAGAACAAAATCCGAGGAAATCCGATGCGTATGTATGTTCTTGCAGCCATGATGGCCGCGAACGTTGCGCTGGCCGCGCCTGAGCCGGCCAGCACTGCGCCCGCGCCCCAGCCGGCCAGCACCGCACCCACGCCCGCCCCGGCAGCGCAGCCCGCGGCGGCGGTCATTCCTGATAACTGGGCCGTGGCGCCGCCGGCTGACAAGACGCTGGTCAGGCGGGCGATCCAGCAAACCTTCGAGGACGAGAAGGAGATCGCCATTGCCGAGTCAAAGCAGAAGGCGATACCGCGGCGCTACACTGCCAGCTCGCATACTGAGCAGGACAAATATGAAAAATTCGCTGATCAATTCGATGAAGCCAAAGTGCCGGGCTGCCTGCGGCCGGACGCACTGAAACATCAGCCGACGTTTATCTTCGGCGGGCTGCTGGCACTGCCGTTTATCGCGGTGGCGGCCATTCGGGGGAAGTGTAATTGAGGCTGGTGCGGCTCTAAAACCATCGGGGAACAAAGGGGCAGGAGCGGGGCTGCAGTTGGACCAGTATCACAAGCCGCCAGGGTTCGAGGTGATGCGAAAGTGGCAGTGCAGCAGTACGACGCCAATTCGAAAGGCACTGGAAAAACCAGATCGGAAGGGGTAAAATATATCGCGCGGGTCGGGTGCATTTCTTTCTACAGAATGACTGGTCGGAACCTTCATCAGGACTGAAATGCGGTTTTTTCCGACCCGTCTTCATACACGGCATGTCAAAAAAAGGCGAGCCAACGGGTTCGCTTTTTTTGTGCACCACTTGCAACGATCAGCTGCTCGACAGGCTTCATGTCCCGCGCTGGCGAACCAGCTTGCGAGGGATCCGTGATACGCGTCACTGTTTCATGCACCAGGCAATGGGCAGTGACGCATTGTCGGCTTAATTACCGAGAGTCTTGAAGTAAGCCGCGTGTGCCTTGGAAAATTCATAGTTATTGAATTTGTCCCAATTCACTGACCACGTCATCAACCCACGGAACGTAGGGTAAGCCTGGGCCGGCTTGTAGCTGCCGCAGCTCGTACCCTTGACCAGGCAATCGAACGCCTTCTGTGTGTCGGCCGTCGTCATCTGACCGCTACCGGCTGCTTGCACGTTTGCCGGAAGACCAAAACCTACCTGGTCTGGACGCAAACCCGGCCAGAAGTTGGCGGCGTTGCCTTCGATCGGGAAGCCCGTGATCATCATGTCAGACAAAGCCACGTTGAAATCAACGGTGCCTGCACTGTAGTAAGTGCCATTCGCGCCGGCGACAGGGCCGGAATTATAGTGCTGCGCATGCACGATGGTGAGGAAATCCCGCACTGCGTGGATCACTGGAAGATACACGCCATTCCGGGTATCGGCCCCACCCCAAACGCCAGAGCCGTAGAACATACGTCCGCCATGGAGCAACAGCGTTTCTGGTGCCATGGTGAGAACGAACTTGGCGCCGTACTTTGCTTTTAGGGTTTTCAATGCAGAGATCAAGTTGACCACGACTGGTGTAGTCGGGTTCTTGAAGTCCCTGTCGCCATTATTCAGATAGATGGAATGGCCCTCGAAGTCGATATCCAGACCATCAAGGCCCCAGCGATCGATAATCGCCGACATCGATTTGACAAATGCATCGCGTGCTCCGGTGGACTCCAGAGAAACCTGGCCATTTGCGCCGCCGATTGAAATCAGCACTTTTTTGCCTGCAGCTTGTTTGGCCTTGATTGCTGCGAGGAAGTCCGCGTCGCTTTCAGCGTTCGGGCACTCAGCCACCGGACAACGGTTGAAGTGCAGATTGCCGGAGGTAGCAGAATCCGGTTCTGCAAAGGACAACTGGATAATGTCCCAATCGTTCGAAACGTCGGCCATACGAATGTAGCCAGAGCCGTTTGCAAAGCTTGCGTGCATATACCCAACTAGCACTTGTTTCTTCATGCCTGTTGGCGTTGGTGTCGGCGTCGGCGTTGGCGTCGGCGTTGGCGTCGGCGTCGGCGTCGGCGTCGGCGTCGGCGTTGGCGTTGGCGTTGGCGTTGGCGTTGGCGTCGGGGTAGGAGTCGTACTGCAGGTTCCGCCGGTCGTCCACAAGGTTGGGGTGTCCTTCGGATTCCAGTTGGTGCCGGCATAAGCGGTGTGGGTCGACAGCGCCTTGTAGGTAATACCAAGGTAGCTCACCACCTGGCCAACCGTGTACGTTTTGCCTTCGGCCCACACCGCGCACGTGGTTGGCGTTGGCGTTGGCGTTGGCGTTGGCGTTGGGGTTGGGGTTGGCGTAGGCGTGGGGGTTGGCGTTGGCGTAGGCGTGGCTCCGCAAGTGCTGGTCACCGTCCATGGCTTGCCGCTGCCTGCAGAACCATTGCTGGTCGATGGATTGTTGCCTTGTGTCCAGAACGCTGCTGTGTAATTAATGCCGTTGTAGCTGACGGTCGCGCCGCCGTTGTAAGCCGTGGCGCTCGACCAGGCTGCATAACATACCGTTGTGGTAGCGAGCAGGGCCGTCTGGCGTTGAGGAGGCGTGTCGGCGGCGGTGCCGCCGCCGCAGGCGGCGAATGTGCCGCCCATCAGACCGGCAACAAGGGTGTTAATGAGGGTACGGTTCAAGGCTGTCTCCATATATTCTAGTTATTGAGATGTCCACCAAACATGGACGGTAGTGCCGACCCAACCGCCGTCGCCAAATTGCTAATGGCGACCAGTGCATCGCGCAGGCAAAAGTCGTTTAAATAGGATTGGGCGTTGCTACGAGTGAAGGATGCGAGCCTTGAAATTGGTAGTCAAGTGGTTTTATTTTATTGCTTAGATAACCAGACCAATTTTGCGAAATCTTTGAAGTTGAAGAGGCTTAGGCCCAGCGACCGTGCGGGGAGAAATGCATACCAATTTTATAGATTTTCGCATTGGTATTGCTGCGAAGATGGTGAAGATTGGTCGTGTTTGCTTTCTCACCCCGCGCTGCAGTCCTCGTAAAACTCGTTGACACTCAATTAGTTGCAGTACGAAATCATGGAAAATAATGCGCACGGCAACGGGGCGGGCCAGGAGAGGTCACTGAGATTGAGAGAATTTGAAGAAAAAAAAGCGAGCCAACGGCTCGCTTTTTTTGTGCACCACTTAAAAATCAGCGCTGCTCGACGGACTTGACGTCGCGCGCTGGTGAACCGATGAACAGCTGACGCGGACGGCCAATCTTCTGCTCCGGATCTGAAATCATCTCGTTCCATTGCGCGATCCAGCCAATGGTGCGCGCCATCGCAAAAATACCCGTGAACAGCGACACCGGAATACCCAGCGCCGATTGGACGATACCGGAGTAGAAGTCGACGTTCGGATACAGCTTGCGCGACACGAAGTATTCGTCTTCCAACGCAATTTTTTCCAGCGCCATGGCTAGCTTGAACAAAGGGTCGTCGTGCAAGCCGAGTTCTTCCAGCACTTCGTGGCAGGTTTCGCGCATCAGCTTGGCGCGCGGGTCGAAGTTCTTGTACACGCGGTGACCAAAACCCATCAGCTTGACGCCGGAGTTCTTGTCTTTGACCTTGGCGATGAACTCAGGGATATTGTCGACGGTGCCGATTTCCTTGAGCATGTTCAGTGCCGCTTCGTTGGCGCCGCCGTGAGCCGGGCCCCACAGGCAAGCGATACCGGCAGCGATACAGGCAAACGGGTTCGCGCCCGACGAACCGGCCAGGCGGACGGTCGAGGTCGATGCGTTCTGCTCGTGGTCTGCGTGCAAAATCAAAATGCGGTCCAGCGCGCGTACCAGCACCGGATTGACGACATACTCTTCGCACGGATTGCCGAACATCATGCGCATGAAATTGGCGCTGTACGACAGGTCGTTGCGTGGATACACGAACGGCTGGCCAATCGAATACTTGTACGACATGGCAACGAGCGTCGGCATCTTGGCGATCAGGCGGATCGCCGATACTTCGCGGTGATGCGGGTCGTTGATGTCGAGCGAGTCGTGGTAAAACGACGCCAGTGCGCCGACGGTGCCAACCAGGACCGACATCGGGTGCGCGTCACGACGGAAACCGCGGAAGAAAAATTGCATCTGCTCGTGCACCATGGTGTGCTTGGTCACGGTGTCGCTGAACTTCTGGTTTTCGGCCGCGTTTGGCAGTTCGCCGTTCAGCAGCAGGTAGCAGGTTTCCAGGAAGTCGCATTTAACGGCCAACTGCTCGATCGGGTAACCGCGGTACAGCAGCTCGCCCTTGTCGCCGTCGATGTAGGTGATCGACGAATTGCAAGCCGCCGTCGACATGAAGCCCGGGTCATAGGTGAACTTGCCGGTCTGCGCATACAGCTTGCGGATGTCGATGACGTCCGGGCCGATGGTGCCCTTGTAGATCGGCATTTCGATGGGCGTGCTGCCATCGGAAAAGGACAGTGTTGCTTTAGTATCAGAGATGTTCATGGCACTTCCTTCTTGGGAGGTGAAGTCTTCAAAATAAAAATTACGAAACTGGTCGTTACTGGTCGCTACCGCTCGTTACGACAGCGGCTCACCCTATGCCTGGCGCAAGCGCGCCAGCAAGGCGCGCACATGCGGCAGATCGACTTCACCTTCGGGCTCATGGCGCGCCAGGATCAAGTCCATCAGCGGGTTGTCCGCCAGATCCAGCAAGCGCGTAAGCGCGTCGACTTCCTCGTCGGTAAGGCTTTCCTCGTTCGCATCAAGAAAGCGCGTGAGGATGATGTCATTCTCGAGCAGGCCGCGGCGACTGCGCCAGCGCAGCCGGGCTCGGTTTGCCGGATCGGATTGATGCGTAGTCACACTTGAGCCTGTCATTCGGTCGACACTATACACCGCCTGCGATTTATAAGCAGTACGGTACTTTTACTGTATAAAACACGCCGATTTTGCCGCTGTTAGCCCTATGTTGACGGGCTTGGCTTGTTGCGAAGGGGCACGGCACAGCGCGCCCCTTGCCTGCTCAGCGGCAAATCCCACTTAAATTGCGCGCCGTACCATCAGTTCCTTGATCTTGCCGATCGCCTTGTTGGGATTTAATCCCTTAGGGCAGACGTCGACGCAGTTCATGATCGAGTGGCAGCGGAACAGGCGGTACGGGTCTTCCAGGTTGTCCAGGCGCGCGCCGGTCGCTTCGTCGCGCGAGTCGGCGATAAAGCGGTAGGCTTGCAAGAGCCCGGCCGGGCCGACGAACTTGTCCGGATTCCACCAGAACGACGGGCAGGAAGTCGAGCAGCAGGCGCACAGGATGCACTCGTACAGGCCGTCGAGTTCTTCGCGTTCGGCCGGGGTCTGCAGGCGCTCTTTTTCAGGCGGAATCGAGTCGTTGATCAGGTACGGCTTGATCGAATCGTACTGCTTGAAAAATTGCGTCATGTCGACGATCAGGTCGCGGATGACCGGCAAGCCCGCCAGCGGACGCAGCACGATCGGCTGGGTCAATTCGTTCAGGTTGGTGGTGCATGCCAGACCGTTCTTGCCGTTGATGTTCATCGCGTCCGAACCGCAGACGCCTTCGCGGCACGAGCGGCGCAGCGAGATCGAATCGTCCACATCGGACTTGATGCGCTGCAGCGCGTCGAGCAGCATCTTGTCGGTGTCTTGCAGTTCGACGGTCACGTCTTGCATGTACGGCTTGGCATCCTGGTCGGGATTGTAGCGGTAGATTTTCAGTTTTACAGTGCGTGTCATGGTAATGACCTTAGAAAGTACGTGGTTTCGGCTTGAAGGTATCAACCGTCAGCGGCTTGGTGATCACAGGCTTGTACTCGAGGCGATTGCCCTCGGAGAAGAACAGCGTGTGCTTCATCCAGACGTCGTCGTCGCGCGTCGGGTAGTCGCTGTGCGCATGGGCGCCGCGCGATTCCTTGCGAGCTACCGCCGAGGTGATGGTCGCTTTCGCCGTTTCGATCAGGTTGTCCAGTTCCAGCGCTTCCACGCGGGCGGTGTTGAACACCTTGGATTTATCCTTGAACGAGACATGCTTGCGGCGCTCGTCAAGCACCATGATTTCCTTGTAGCCCTGGGTGAGCAGCGCATCGGTACGGAACACGCCGCAGTACTTCTGCATCGTGGCGCGGATCGCGTTGGCAACGCCCTGCACGCTTTCCGTGCCGGTCGACGTTTCCAGCCGCTCCATGCGGCCCATGGCATAGTCGGCGGCGCCGGCCGGCAAGGGCTTGTTGTCCTTTTGCTTCAGGTTCGACGCGACAATGTGATTGCCCGCAGCGCGGCCGAACACGATCAGGTCGAGCAGCGAGTTGGTGCCCAGGCGGTTGGCGCCGTGCACCGACACGCAGGCGCATTCGCCAATCGCGTACAAGCCACCCACCACAGCCACCGGATTGCCGTCTTTTGGTGCGACGACCTGGCCGTGGATGTTGGTCGGAATGCCGCCCATCTGGTAGTGAATCGTCGGCACCACAGGAATCGGTTCCTTGGTCGCGTCCACGTTGGCGAACTTGTGGCCAATTTCCAGAATCGAAGGCAGACGTTTGGCGATGGTCTCGGCGCCGATATGGCGCAGATCCAGCAGCACGTGGTCTTTCAACGGACCGCAGCCGCGCCCTTCCTTGATTTCCTGGTCCATCGAGCGCGACACAAAATCGCGCGGCGCCAGGTCTTTCAGGGTCGGCGCATAGCGCTCCATGAAGCGTTCGCCATCGCTGTTGATCAGGATGCCGCCTTCGCCGCGCACCCCTTCGGTAATCAAGACGCCCGCGCCGGACACGCCGGTTGGGTGGAACTGCCAGAATTCCATGTCCTGCAGCGGCAGGCCGGCGCGCGCCGCCATGCCCATGCCGTCGCCGGTATTGATAAAGGCGTTGGTCGACGCTGCAAAAATACGGCCTGCGCCACCGGTCGCAAAGACGGTGGTCTTCGCTTCCAGGATCATGCATTCGCCCGTTTCCATCTCAAGCGCAACCACGCCCACGCAGTCGCCGTCGGCGTCGCGGATGATGTCGATCGCCATCCACTCGACGAAGAAGTGGGTGCGGGCGCGCACGTTGCGCTGGTACAGCGTGTGCAGCAGCGCGTGGCCGGTACGGTCAGCCGCCGCGCAGGCGCGCTGCACTGGTTTTTCGCCGAAGTTGGCGGTGTGCCCGCCAAAAGGACGCTGGTAAATGGTGCCGTCAGGGTTGCGGTCGAACGGCATGCCGAAGTGTTCGAGCTCGTAGACGACCTTGGGTGCTTCTCGGCACATGAATTCGATCGCATCCTGGTCGCCCAGGTAGTCGCCGCCCTTGACGGTGTCGAACATGTGCCAGTACCAGTCGTCCTCGGACATATTGCCGAGCGAGGCGCCGATGCCGCCCTGGGCCGCCACGGTGTGCGAACGGGTCGGGAACACTTTCGACAGCACGGCCACGTTCAGGCCGGCTTCCGCCAGTTGCAACGACGCGCGCATGCCCGAGCCGCCGGCGCCGATGATGACCGCATCGAAGCGGCGGGTAGGTAAACCTTTTTTGATTGCCGACACGATTACAGCCCCCAGAGAATTTGTACGGTGTAGAAGGCGCAAGCGACCAACCACAAGATGGTGATGATCTGCAAGGTCAGGCGCAGGCCGACTGCCTTCACGTAGTCCATCCAGATATCGCGCATGCCAACCCAGGCGTGGTAGTACAGCGCCAAGAAAGTGACCAGGCTAAACAGCTTGAACCACTGCTGTGCGAACAGGCCGGCCCAGCCTTCATAGGTGAAATTTTGGCCCGTCAGGAAAGCGCCCAGCAGCGTGAAGGTGTAGACCATCATGACAACGGCGGTGATGCGCTGCGCCAGCCAGTCTTTCAGGCCGTAGTGGGCGCCGACGACGAGGCGCTGTGTGCCAACGTTATTTTTAGCCATTAGAAAACTCCGAACAGTTTGAGACCGGCGAGCGCGGTCAGCAGCAGGCTGAGGATGAGCACGGTCACGGCGCTATTGCGCGACGAATCTTTTTCAATCGCCAGGTGCACGTCCATGAACAGGTGGCGTACGCCGGCGCAGAAGTGCTGCATGTAAGCCCAGATCAGGCCGAGCAGGAGTACCTTGACCAGCGGGTGGCCCAGGATGCCCTTGAAGTACGCGAACGACATTTCCGACTGCACGCTCGAGTGGAACAGGTAGAGCAGGAATGGCAGCATCAGGAACATGCCGGCGCCGCTGATGCGGTGCAAGATGGATACCCAGCCGGCCGGCGGCAGGCGGTAATTGCGCAATTCCGTAATATGGATGTTTCGGAATTCGGGCCGTTCTTTTCGTGGTACTTCTTTCACGGCTTCGGACATAACAAACCTCCCCTTGACTGACTTTTTAAATGTGTAACTCGTAATTATCACCAATTTTGGTGTGCTGCACCAATATCTAAACTGGTATTGGGGAAAATAAGCGGGACATCATGCAACTTCTGGTACTTTCTTCGTGGTAGTCATTTTAAACGCTATGCATAATTCGTGCTGCCGGCGGGGGTATCGTCGATTCGGTACAAGCATGTCAAAGCCGGCGCCTCCCCACATCGTCCTCGCGCAGGCGGGGACCCATGGAACTGTTGCACAGAGCCGATGTTCCATGGGCCCCCGCGTGCGCGAGGACGATGTGGTGGCCTGGCATTGCGTCGCACTTAAGCCATCATTTCTACCTCACCAACTACGACAGATCATTCTGATAATGATGATGCGACGTCAAGTAAATCCCCCGGCGCAACTCCACCGCCTTGTCCCCATACGTGTACGACACCCGCTCCGCGCACAGCAGCGGGGTACCCTCGGCCACATGTAAAAACTGCGCGGCGCCGGCATCGGCCGCCACGGCCCGTATCTTTTCATTCGCGCGGATCATGCGCGTGCCGAACTCCGATTCGAACAGTCCATACATCGGCCCCTTGTATTCGACCAGCCGTTCCGCGGTTAGTCCCTTGAACAGCAGACCCGGCAGCCACATTTCTTCCAGGATGGTCGGCGCGCCGTCGAACGACATCACGCGCTTGATGTACACCACCGAGTCGCCGGACTTGAGTTCGAGCAGGCGCGCCACTTCGGCCGGCGCGCGCATGCGCTTGACTTCGATGATCTTGTTGTCGGGCTGGTGCGGTACGCCTTCGTCGGGCATCAGCCGCAAAAAACGAAAGTGCGCGCGCGCCTCGTGGTGGGTCGAGACGAACGTGCCCTTGCCCTGGCGCCGCATGACGATATTTTCAGCGGCCAGCTCGTCGATCGCTTTGCGCACCGTGCCCTGGCTGACCTTGAAGCGCGACGCCAGCTCCACTTCGCTAGGGATCATTTCGCCCGGCTTCCACTCGCCCGACTGCAGACCCTGCGTGATCAGGGCCTTGATTTGCTGGTAAAGCGGACTAAAGGTGGGCGCACTGCCCGCCGCGGTGCCGGACATGCCCGTCCCGCTGGCCGTAGTACCATTGGTGCTTGTCGGAGGGTTGAGGACTGTAGTCATAGACAGCGATTTCAACACAAAAGGGCTTTCCAGTCTAGTAATAATCACTCTAGGTTATGTGTCTTATATAAGACATATGATACGAATTGACAGATCACTCACACAAGCCTACACTCGCGGTCAATCCGGCATGCGCGCGAGCGGGCAATGCACGATACCCAGAACGCCAGTTTTGGTATCATGTTGGTTTTCCGAACAAGCGTATCCTCCTGCTTCGACCGTTTTCTTTCCCACTTGGAGATTCACATGGCTAAAACCCCACTGCGCGTTGCCGTTACCGGCGCGGCCGGCCAAATCGGCTATTCCCTGCTGTTTCGCATCGCTAACGGCGATATGCTGGGCAAAGACCAGCCAGTCATCCTGCAATTGCTCGAGATCCCCGACGAGAAAGCACAAAAAGCGCTCAAGGGCGTGATGATGGAAGTTGACGATTGCGCCTTCCCGCTGCTGGCCGGCATGACTGCCCACGCCGACCCGATGACCGCCTTCAAGGATGCCGACTTCGCCCTGCTGGTCGGCGCCCGTCCGCGCGGCCCCGGCATGGAACGCAAGGACCTGCTCGAAGCGAACGCCCAGATCTTTACCGTGCAGGGCAAGGCCCTCGACGCTGTCGCTTCGCGCAACGTCAAGGTACTGGTGGTGGGCAACCCGGCCAACACCAATGCCTTCATCGCCATGAAATCGGCGCCGTCGCTGCCGGCCAAGAACTTCACCGCCATGCTGCGCCTGGACCACAACCGCGCGCTGTCGCAAATCGCGGCCAAGACCGGCAAGCCGGTCGCGTCGATCGAAAAGCTGTGCGTATGGGGCAACCACTCGCCAACCATGTACGCCGACTACCGCTTTGCGCAAATTGACGGCGCGTCCGTCAAGGACATGATCGGCGACGACGCCTGGAACCGCGACACCTTCCTGCCAACGGTCGGCAAGCGCGGCGGCGCCATCATCGAAGCGCGCGGCCTGTCGTCGGCAGCATCGGCCGCCAACGCGGCGATCGACCATATGCACGACTGGCACATCGGCACCGACGGCAAGTGGACCACCATGGGCATTCCATCGGACGGCTCGTACGGCATCCCGGAAGGCACCATGTTCGGCTTCCCCGTCACGGTTGCCAATGGCGAGTACACCATCGTCCAGGGCCTGGCCATCGATGAATTCTCGCAAGAGCGCATCAACCTTACGCTCAAGGAATTGACCGAAGAGCGCGAAGGCGTTGCCCACCTGCTGGCGTAAGCAGTGACGCGCCGCCTCGCCCCTGTCGGGCGAGCGGCGCTGTTTTGCCTAAAAAGTTGACTATGCACCCATCCGAGGTTTTATTCCAGGGCAAACGACAGCCCCTGCTTCTGCCAGCCTGCGATCACTACGCCGGTTCCGAGAAGCTGATGCTCAAGTCGATGGCCTTGCAACAAGAGCTTGGTCCCTTGTTCGACATCACGTTCGATTGCGAAGACGGCGCCACCGCCGGCGCCGAGCCGGAACACGCCCAGCTGATCGTGCGCCTGTTGAACGATGAGGCGAACAAACTCAATCGCATCGGCGTGCGCGTGCACGACGTCGAGAGCGCATTTTTCGCCGGCGACGTCGCCGTCATCGTCGGCGGCGCCGCCCAGCGCCTGGCCTATGTGGTGCTGCCCAAGGTCGACAGTGTCGACGACGTTGCCCGGGCCATCGAGCTGATCAACAAGCATGCCGCCAAGGCGGGCCGCGACAGCATGCTGCCGGTGCACGTGCTGATCGAAACCCACGGCGCCCTGCGCGACGCCTACGCGATTGCCGCCCTGCCCCAGGTCGAGTGCCTGTCGTTCGGCATCATGGATTTTGTCTCGGCCCACTACGGCGCCATTCCCGGCGCCGCCATGCGCACGCCGGGGCAGTTCACGCACCCGCTGGTGGTGCGCGCCAAACTTGAAATCGCCGCTGCCTGCCACGCCCACGGCAAAATCCCGTCGCACAATGTCACCACCGACGTGCGCGATTCGGCCGTGGTGGCCAATGACGCCCAGCGCGCCGCCGTCGAATTCGGCTTTACCCGAATGTGGAGCATTCACCCGGACCAGATCAAGCCGATCATCAAGGCGTTTACGCCGCGCCTGTCTGAAGTGAACGAAGCGACCAATGTCCTGGCCGACGCCATCAAGGCACAATGGGGCCCGATTTCGCAAAACGGACGCTTGCATGACCGCGCCAGCTATCGCTATTATTGGACAGTTCTTCAGCGCGCCAAGCTTGCAGGCCTCGCGTTGCCCGACGCCGCCATCGCAATTATCAATTTCGACACCAACCCGGAATCCACCTGATGTCCCACCTGATCAGCAAGACCCTGCTCGCCCTTGGCATTGCCATGGCAGCACCAGCAATTTGCGCGGCCCCTGCCGCGGACACCAAAAAGCCAGCCAAAGCCAAAGTCAAGGCCAAAGGCAACGCCAAGAAATCGGAAGACGACGCCGGCGCACTGGTCCCGACCACGCCGGAAGCAGAGCCTGACGTTACCGACAACAAGGTCGTGCAATTTACCTGCGAACTTGGCAACACCGTCACTGTCTACAATAACGAAACGGACGCCAGCTCGATCGCGGTGCGCTGGAGAAAGCGCCTGCATCGCCTGAACCGGGTCGGCACCACCACGGGCGCGCAGCGTTACGAAAATCCGAATTTCGGCCTGGTCTGGATCGGCATTCCTTCCAAGGGCATGCTGCTCGACTCCAAGCTCAATCGCCAACTGGCCAATGAATGCAAGAACGCTGAACAGGCAAATCCGCTGTTGATGGCGGACGGCGCCAAGACCGCACCGGCGCCACTGGTTGCACCGGTGGGCGGCACGGTTGTTGTGCCCATGTTGCCGGCGGGCGCCGTTGCGCCAGCGCCAGGCACGCCTGGGGTAGCTGCGGCCGCCGCAACCGGCGCTGTTGCGGCGCCGGCGGTGGCAGGCGCGGTTGTTGCGTTGCCGGTGGCAGGGTCCGTTGCCGCGCCAGCTGTGGCCGGTGCGCCGGTTACTGCGGGCGTTGCCGCGCCAGTTAAAGCTGGCGTTGCAGCGCCGGTGGCTGCCGGCGTGGCCGTTCCCGTCACTGCCGGGGTCGCGGCGCCGGCAACAGCCGCTGTTGCAATGCCGGTCAAACCGGCGGGCGCAGCGCCGGTTGCTGCGGGTGTTTCTACCCCGACGGTTGTCGCCGCCCCTGCAGGCGCGGTAGCGGGTTCGGCTGTGGTTGGCGCGCCAATCGCCCCCGCCACCAAGGCTGTTGGCGCAAGCCCGGTCGCGACTGGTATGCCAGCGCCAGCTGTTCCTGCGTCAGTTCAGCCATCGGTTGTGGCATCGCCCGCAGCGCCTGTGGCCGTAGCACCAGCAACGCCGGCACCGGCTGCCAGCGCAACCATGGCGCCGCTGTTCAAGCCGACCGGTGCGAGCGCACCAGTGCAGAGCGCCCCGGCAGCCGCACCGGCACCTGCGCCGGCTCCTGTTGTTGCGACGCCAGAATCGACCCCGCCGGCGCCGAGCGGCACGATGGCGCCACTGTTCAAGTCGACCACGACGGCGCCAGTCAAGCCGGCAGCAGTCCCATCGACGGGCACCACGGCGCCGCTGTTCAAGCCGTCCGCCACCACGCCGCCAGTGCAGCCAGTACCACCGGCGGTAACGCCGCAAGTGCAACCGACGCCGGTCCAGCCGCTGATGGTGACGCCGCAGGTGCAGCCACCTGCAAGTGCGCCCGCAGTGCAGCCACTGGTTCAGCCACTGGTTCAGCCACTGGTTCAGCCAATGAGCGTCACGCCGCCAGCGCCGGTCAAGCCGGGGACCGTCACGCAGAAAACCTACGAACCGAAAATTCCCGCGACGACGCCATCGGCGCCGGTTGAGCCGGCCACGACGGAACCACAAATCAAGCCATAAGTACGCAAACAAGATGCGTCGCATAGACGCATCGCATTACAGTTATCAATAACAAAATACCCCACTGAAGGAGAGGTCATGTCCCGCAACACTCTGAACACGCTCAAGGATTTCAAACTGTCAGCCGGCCAGAAAGGCAAGTTCTACTCGCTGCCAGCACTCGAGAAAGCCCTGGGCGTGAACATCTCGCGCCTGCCGGTGTCGATCCGTATCGTTCTCGAATCCGTGCTGCGCAATTGCGACGGCAAGAAGGTGACCGAAGAACACATCAAGCAGCTGGCAAACTGGGCGCCGAATGGCGATCGCACCGACGAGATTCCTTTCGTCGTGGCGCGCGTTGTGCTGCAGGACTTCACCGGCGTGCCGCTGCTGGCCGACCTGGCTGCCATGCGTAACGTGGCAAGCAAAATGGGCTTGAACCCGAAGAACATCGAGCCCCTGGTGCCGGTGGACCTGGTGGTCGACCACTCCGTCACGATCGACCATTACCGCGAGAAAAACGCGCTCGACCTGAACATGAAGCTGGAATTCTCGCGCAACAACGAGCGCTACCAGTTCATGAAGTGGGGCATGCAAGCGTTCGATACCTTCGGCGTCGTGCCGCCGGGTTTCGGCATCGTCCACCAGGTCAACCTCGAGTACCTGGCGCGCGGCGTGCACAAAGCCGGCGACACTTACTTCCCTGACACCCTGGTCGGCACCGACTCGCACACCACCATGATCAACGGCATCGGCGTGGTTGGCTGGGGCGTGGGCGGCATCGAAGCAGAAGCGGGCATGCTGGGCCAGCCGGTTTATTTCCTGACCCCTGACGTGATTGGCGTGAACCTGACCGGCGCGCTGCGCGAAGGCTGCACCGCGACCGACCTGGTGCTGACCATCACCGAAATGCTGCGCAAGGAAAAAGTTGTCGGCAAATTCGTCGAATTCTTCGGCGCCGGCACCGAAACGCTGTCGCTGACCGACCGCGCCACCATTGCCAACATGGCCCCGGAATACGGCGCGACGATGGGCTTTTTCCCGGTCGACGACGCCACCATCGAATACTTCGAAGGCACCGGCCGCACCGACAAAGAAATCACCGCCTTCAAGAGCTATTTCAAGGCGCAGGGCATGTACGGCGTGCCACGCGCGGGCGACATCGACTACACGCGCGAAGTCTCGCTCGACCTGTCGACCGTCACGCCATCGCTGGCAGGCCCGAAGCGTCCGCAGGACCGTATCGAAATCGGCAACGTGCGCAACAACTTCATTGAACTGTTCTCCAAGCCAACCACGGAAAACGGGTTCAACAAGAACCCGGCCGACCTGACCAACCACTACGAGACCACCAACGGCGTCAACGTCAAGAATGGCGACGTGCTGATTGCCGCGATCACCTCGTGCACCAACACCTCGAACCCGAGCGTGCTGCTGGCGGCCGGCCTGTTGGCCAAGAAGGCTGTCGAAGCGGGCCTGACGGTCGCACCACACATCAAGACGTCGCTGGCCCCCGGCTCGCGCGTGGTCACCGAATACTTGACCGCAGCCGGCCTCATGCCGTACCTGGAGCAGCTCGGCTTCGGCCTGACCGCGTACGGCTGCACGACCTGCATCGGCAACGCCGGCGACCTGACGCCTGAACTGAACGCAGCCATTGCCGAGAACGACATCGTCGCTTCGGCCGTACTGTCGGGCAACCGCAACTTTGAAGCGCGGATCCACCCGAACATCCGTTCCAACTTCCTGGCCTCGCCGCCGCTGGTAGTCGCTTACGCGATTGCCGGCAACATGACGGTTGACCTGATGACCCAGCCGGTTGGCAAGGGCACCAACGGCAAGGACGTTTATTTGGGCGACATCTGGCCAACCTCGAAAGAAATCGGCAAGCTGATGAAGTTCGCGATGAACTCGGAAGTGTTCAAGGCAAATTACGCCGACGTCAAGGGCGCGCCGGGCAAGCTGTGGGAAAACGTCACGACCACCGAAGGCCAGGTCTACAACTGGCCGAAGTCGACCTACATCGCCGAGCCGCCGTTTTTTGACAATTTCGAAATGATCCCGAAAGCGGCTGCGACCGGTATTTCGGATGCCCGCGCGCTGGGCGTGTTTGGCGACTCGATCACCACCGACCATATTTCGCCAGCCGGTTCGATCCAGGAAAACGGCCCGGCGGGCAAGTGGCTGCTGGCCAACGGCGTCATGAAAGCGGACTTCAACTCGTACGGCTCGCGCCGCGGCAATCACGAGATCATGATGCGCGGCACCTTCGCCAATGTGCGCATCAAGAACCGCATGATCCCGGCCAAGGCCGACGGCTCCGCAGTAGAGGGCGGCATCACGATTCACCAGCCGAGCGGCGAACAGATGTCGATCTACGACGCGGCCATGAAGTATGTCGGCGACGGCGTACCGACGATGGTGTTCGGCGGCGAAGAGTACGGCACCGGCTCGTCGCGCGACTGGGCGGCCAAGGGCACCCACCTGCTGGGCGTGAAGGCGGTTATCGTGCGTTCGTTCGAGCGTATCCACCGTTCCAATTTGGTGGGCATGGGCGTGCTGCCGCTGCAATTCATCGGCGACGACAGTGTGGTCACGCTGGGCATCACCGGTGACGAAACGTTCGACTTGAAGGGCCTGGAAGGCGAGATCAAGCCGCAGCAATTGGCAACGCTGGTGATCAAGCGCGCCAACGGCGACGTGCAGGATGTCAAAGTCTTGCTGCGTATTGATACCCCGATTGAGGTCGATTACTACAAGCATGGCGGCATTCTGCCGTTCGTGCTGCGCCAACTGCTGGCCGCATAAACCAGACTTCATCAGCACACAAAACGCCGGGTTTTCCCGGCGTTTTTTTTGGCAGTCTAGTTATATTTATATTATTATTGTTTCAATGATAAAATTGACTCACTTCGACGTTCGGTGACTGAAGAACTTGCTTCCGCGCCCGGTGTCGCTGACCGCAATGTCCTAATCGAAAAGGCTCTCCTCTTGGCAATCACTGCAACCGCCGGCACCGTTTCTGCCTCAGTCAAACCGAACCGGCCCTCTTTGGCTGACATGCAGTTGCACTATCCTGCAACTAATGTTTCGCGCGATTTCCTCTACAACGGCAAGATCAAGGGTGAGTTTATCGGTCAGGAGAAAACAAAATACCTGCAGAACACCTGCGCGACCCGAATGTCGTATGCACTCTTGAAAAGTGGATTTGCCCTATCTAAAACCGCCGACCAAGATTCCAGCATGCGTGGCGCTGATGGCAAGTGGTATTGGATCCGATTGAATGAATTGCGGGATGAACTCGTAAAACGTTTTAAGGGATTCGATGCCGAGCTGAAGTTCGATCCGATCCCGAAGGAAGCGACGGAATGGCATCCAAAATTTCTTGAGGTTTGCGCCGCGCGCAAGGCAAAGGGTCAACAATTCATAAACACACAGTTAGCGGGAAAAAGCGGAATCATCGTGTTCAAGGTTGCGGGCTGGGAGCTCGCCTCCGGCCACTTCACGATGTGGGATGGCAAAAAAAAGGAGCTTGCTTTTGCCACAACCCATGGGGATCCTAGCAACATGCACTACTATTTCTGGTTCACCTATATGGGAGACCTTGGCCTTGGACCAATCGAGTATGTGACCCATATTGGGTTCTGGGAGCTGAAATGAGAGCTTTTTGTATCGGTATTCTGCTGACCCTGGCTTGTTTGGCCAGCGGGACTGCTGCGAACGCGTCCAACAACAAAGTGACCTGTCCCAAAGGCAAATGGACCGCAGCCTGTTTCGAACACAAGGCAGAGGAAAGACGCATCAAGCCGGAATATCTGGGCCGCGTAAAATTTCAGCGGAACGGCTTTGCTGTCGTCCATCTCGAACCGTACGAAACGGTAGCGGTCAACCGAAAGGGGATCGTGGTCGTTCCTGGCATCGAATCTGGCAATTACGATTATCGGGACGCAGAAGGCGGCATTGCGACCTTTTCGGTCCCGGCAAAAAAATCAACAAGCAAATTTGATCAGTACAACTGCGGCTTTTTTCGGCTGTCCGACTTCAAGATCATCATTCCTCCCATCTATAACCGCTGTGGTTCGTTTCACCAGCAAAAGGCATTCGTTTGCAAAAACTGCAGACCGGACTGCATAGAGTGCAATAGGGAAGCGTACTATGGCGGCGAGGGTTTTGTAATTAACAAGAAACACGAGATTTTGAAACGTGTTTCGCTACCCAAACTCCCCAGTTGCAGCACAGTAGAAGGCGTCGGGGGCTATCCGAAAGATCAGCCGTGCCGGCCACCGGATGGGCTGGCTGGGGACTAGATTTCCAAGAAAGCGTAAAGACAATGTGCGACTCAGAAAGAATCTATGGCTGGTGAAATCATTCGGCAAGGCGATCCTACCGATCACGGCGGCAAGGTGCTGGAGGGTTCGATGACGGACATCTGCCACGGCAAGCCGATTGCCTACATAGGCCATAAAGTGTCCTGCCCAAAATGCAAGGGAACTTTCCCGATCATCGAGGGAGTCTTGACGACCACGTTCTACGGCAAGGGTGTGGCGCTCGCGGGGATGAAGACATCCTGTGGCGCCACGCTCGTCGCCACCCAGTTTACCGATATCGTCGACACGGGCGGTGGATCATCCGCCGGCGCGGCTGCCGCAAAATCTGCTGCAGCTACAGCCGCCCTGGCGGATGCCGCAGCAGTTGCAGCGGTTGCCGCCGCAGTGAGCGCGCCTTCCCCAAAAGCGAAAAAAGATGACGACAAGCAGAAAAAAGTCACGGCTGTTTCATGGTCTTACGGCGCTGAGGAAACCCCGGTCAGCGGTGTTTCGCGCTTCTACGTAGACCTGAATTTGCATGTGAAGACGGAAAACTATGCACCAGGCGAGATGGTCGACATTCTGATTGAAGATGATCGGGGCGCGGACGTGCTTGAAGGAGTGAAGAAAATTACTTTACGTGCCAAGGTCGGCGCTGATGGCAGTGCCAAACTGATGAACGCGTTCGCCGGCAAAACGCTGATCACTGTTCATGAAGAGGCGGCGGCATGAGCGGAGGGTGTAAATAATTTCGCTCGCCGCATGGCGTCGCTAGCGCAGCCGTTCACAGAAACGCCGGGTTCGCCCGGCGTGTTTTTTGCGCCTGCGATGTGTATGCACACAGGCGCTCTTATCATCTGACCAACCCGATTTCCCCTCTTCTTGCGCTGTCTTCATCCTCCTATTCGGAATGCACTACAATAGGGCCGATAAGGGTTTATCATTGTTCGAAACACCAGCTCAGTCCATCCACTTAAAAAAGATCCTTATTCGCCATGCGTCGTCCATCCAAAGATTCTTCTCATAAACTGTCGGCCGAAAGCCAGCGGCTGGTCAGCATCAGCCAGGCAATCGTGCAGGCTGCCAGCCGCATCGAAGAGCGGGCCCTGGAACGCCAGTTGGATACGCAACTTCAAAAGCTGCTCAAGACCGGCCATCAGGACACCGTCGACA
The DNA here is from genome assembly GCF_049896185.1 of Massilia sp. TSP1-1-2. NCBI lineage: Bacteria > Pseudomonadati > Pseudomonadota > Betaproteobacteria > Burkholderiales > Oxalobacteraceae > Massilia > Massilia sp. TSP1-1-2. The sequence continues at coordinate 8,710 of NZ_JAFCTU010000005.1, read as the reverse complement.
CCACCCTCAACGTACTGTTCAAGGAAGACCTGAACGCCTACGACACGCTGATGGAAGGCGTCGAAGCGGTCAGCGAATCGTCCGTCATGGTCGACCAGCACGAAGGCGTCGAAACCACCTACCAAGCGCTGTTGGTGGCCGCGCCCATCCTCGCATGGACGCGCTTTTCTATCGCTTCGGGCACTATCCCGGCCGACATCCTGTCCACGCTGTCGGCCCATTTCGGCGCCCACCTGCTGGCCGATGGCGTGCGCATGTCAATGGCCCCTACCCTGTTCGCAATCGACCAGCTGCCGCGCACCCACGCCGAAACCTACGCCGCCACCCACAAGCTGGCGCAGGCCGCCTATAAGGGCACTGCCATCAAACCCATCGCCAAGCCGGCTGAAACCGCGCCCTTTTTGGCCGACACGCGCTACCTCTTGATCGCCGTCGTGGCGCCGCTGGGCGCGCCGCTGTTTCGCTGGCAGGCGCCGCAGCACCAGATGAATTTCACCATCGAACGCGCCAACGCGCTCGAGCAGTGGCGCACCCAGGCCACCGACACCGTCACGCGGCTCTTGCCTGGCTGCGGGATCGAACTGCTGCTGCCCGAAGCGTATTACGTGGCCTGCCGCGAAGCCGACAAACTGATCCGCCCGGTCTCGATCCGCGCTGCGATTCACTACCTGACCAATACGCTCGGCGTTGAACCGTCCGACCTGCGCGCCGTCGTCGCCGGCTTTGGCGAAGAGTCGGCCGAAGGCCAGATCGACGAATACCGCGTCGGTTTTACCATGCGCCAGGCGACGGATGTCATCTACGGCATCGTGTGGCCGCTGTATGGCCAGGAAGACGAAGACGGCACGCCAATTGAAGGCTTGATCAGCGCCGGCATCGGCGGCCTGGAAGACCAAAAGGCGCCGCTCGACGAAATCCTCGCCCACCTCAATGACGCGGGCGTCACGCACGTCAAGCGCCACAGCGAACGCTATATCGCCGAGTATTGCGACGATTGCGGCGGGCCGCTGTTTGCGGATCCGGTCGGTGAGCTGGTGCATGCCGAAATGCCCGACGATGCGCCGGCGGGCAGTGAGCACTTCCACTGATCGATTCAAAAAACCCGGGGCCTCCGGGTTTTTTTTCGTGGCACTTCATGGCGTAATGCGCTACGCTTTTACGCCCTACGTAGCGCTTGCCGGGTATCGCGTGGAACGTAGGGCGGAAAAGCGCGCAGCGCGCCATTCCGGCAAGCGCCGCCAACGGCCCCGCTCCCACCGGTGCTATGATCTGCGCAAACAAACGCGGAATGCATCATGATTCAATTCGACGCCCTTACCAAAACCTACGGCGCCTTTGCCGCCGTCAAGCCGCTCTCGCTCACCGTCCGGCCCGGCGAGGTGTTCGGCTTCCTTGGCCCGAACGGCGCCGGCAAGACCACCACCATCCGCATGATGATGGGCATCCTCGCCCCGAGCGCCGGGCGCGTGCTGATCGATGGCTTCGACTGCCACAAGGACGCCACCGACGTCAAACGCCGGGTCGGCTACCTGCCCGACAATCCGATTTTTTACGACTTCCTGCGCGGTCGCGAAATCCTGCAGTTCGTCGCCGAGATGCACGGCTTTCCAAGAGGCCAGGCGCAAGAGCGTGCCGCGCGGTTGCTCAAGGAACTCGGTCTGATGGACGTGACCGAAGAATTTGCCGTCAACTATTCCATGGGTATGAAGAAAAAGCTCGCTCTGGCCTGCGCGCTGATCCATGATCCCGCCGTGCTGATCCTCGACGAGCCCATCAACGGGCTCGACCCGCGCGCCTCGCGCGACGTGCAAGAGCGCCTGCTGGCAGCGGCCGCGCAAGGCACCACCATTTTTGTGTCGACCCACTTGCTCGACATGGCCGAAAAGCTGTGCGACCGGGTCGCCATCATCCACCACGGCGCGCTGGTGGCTACCGGCACGCTTGACGACATCCGGGCCAGCGTCTCGGCTGGCGGCTCGCTGGAAGAACTTTTTCTCAAGATCACTGACGACAGCGGCGAGCCGGCTAAATGACGGCGCGGCGCGCAACCACGCCCGCACGCGCCATCTGGCTCATCGCGCGCCTGCGCCTGCAGCGCCTGGCAAACATGGTGACGCGCTTTCGGTTCGGCCCAAAAAAACCGGGCAGCCGTCCCGCCACGCCTGCCAAGCAGCGCATCGGCTGGGTGCTCTCGGCATTGCTTGCCATGGCGATGCTGCTGTCGGTGCTGAATGTGTCGCGCCAGTCGATGCTGAACATGCAGTGCTTTTTGGCGCCCGCGAGCGCCTGCCTGCAGGTGCGGCACAACGGCGAGCCCGCGCGCGTGAACCTCGATGCGGCGGCCGACGAGCTGCATGCCGGGCCGCTCGCGCCACCAGTCCGGGCGGCACTGACGCTGCAGCTCTCGCTGCTGTTCCTGGTGAGCGTGATGCTGCCCCTGAGCAGCCGGGCGATTGCCGCTGCCGACTGGGACCTCGAATGGCTGGTCACGCTGCCAGCGCGCCGCGCCACGCTGCTGCGCGCTCGCGTGTTCGAACGCACGCTGGTCAACCCGACCGGCTGGATCCTGCTCGCGCCGTGCTGCACGATGCTAGCCTGGTATGCGGGCTTTCGCTGGAGCGCAGCATGGATCGGCGCCGCTGGCGCCCTGCTGCTGCTGCTGCCGCTGGCGGCCATGCTGCGCACGCTGGCCGACACCGGCCTGCGCATGTCGCTCGCGCCCTCGCAGCTGCGCAATGTGCAGGCCGTGATGGCAGTCGTGGGCTTGCCGTTCATGTACCTGGCCTACGCCTTCGGCACCATGCATGCCGGCTCACCCATCCTCGCCATCGCACGCAGCGCGCCGCCATGGATGCTGTGGACGCCGCCCGGACTGCTGCTGCGCACCATCGACGCCGCCACGCCAAGCGAAGCGCTCGCCCGGCTCGCCTTGTTGCTGCTTGAGCTGGCGGCGCCGCTGTGGGCCGGCATGCATCTGCTGCGCTACCAGCTCCGCCACGGCGTGGTGGCGGCCGGCGCCCGCGAAAGCGCCCGCAGCACGCCGCGCACTGCGCCCGCCGGCCGGTTTGCGCGCCTGCTGCCCGCCTCGCCCATCAAGCGGCGCGAACTGCGCCTGCTCAGCCGCGACCGCAACTTCCTGATCCAGAGCCTGCTGCTGCCGCTGATCATCGTCGGCAGCCAGCTGCTGTTGACCGGCTCGCCCGATGCGCTGGCCGAGATCGCCAGCAGTCCCAAGTTCATGGCGGGCATGGCCTTTGGCATCGGTTCGTACATGCTGTTGCTGTCAGCCTTCCAGACCTTGAACAACGAGGGCCAATCGCTGTGGATGCTGTACACCTTTCCCCGTTCGCTGGAAAGCGTGCTCAAGGAAAAGGCGCAATTCTGGGCCGCGCTGGCACTGGTCTATCCGCTGCTCATCCTGGGCGCGGCGCTGTGGTTTGCGCCCGGCATGGCGGCGGCCACGCTGAGCCGCTTTGCGATGGTGCTGGCCGGCGTGCCGATCTTTGCGGTGATCGCGGTCGCGCTTGGCGTGTTTGCCTGCGATCCGCTGGCAGAAGACGCGCGCAACAAGATCAAGCCAAGCTACAGCTATCTGTACATGATGCTCTCCGGCCTGTACATATATGCGGTCAGTGCCGACCTCTGGTCCCACAAGCTGGTGCTCCTGGTGCTGATGGCCTCGCTCGCCGCCGCCTTGTGGCAAAAGGCCCGCGACCAGCTGCCCTACCTGCTCGACCCGGCTGTCGCGCCGCCGGCGCGCGTATCGACTGCCGACGGCCTGATTGCGGCAATGCTGTTTTTTGTCTTGCAGGGCGCGATCCTGCTGGCGTTCACGGCACTGGCAAAAGTACCGCCGGGCGAAGCGCTGGTGGTGGCTTTTAGCGCCAGCGGCGTGCTGGTCTACGCCACCATGAGGCTGGTCTACTGGCTGGGAAAAACCGGCGGCGTGCCTGCCATGCTGGCAGGTCCACCAGCCGCAGCGCTTGGGTGGGCCTTGGGGGGTGGCGCCGCGGCTGCCGCCTTCGCACTGGGCTACCTGCACTTGATCGCACGCTGGCAGCTGTTCCCGGACGCTTTTGGCGCGGCCGGCAAGCTAGAAGGCTACTTGCTGTTCCTGCTGGCCGTGGTGGCCGCGCCCCTGTGCGAAGAATTCATTTTTCGCGGCCTGGTCTTTGGAGGCTTGCGCCGTTCGATGGGCCTGGTGCCGAGCATGCTGATGAGCAGCGCGCTGTTTTCCATCATCCATCCTGCGGCGTCGGTGCTGCCGGTGTTCGTGCTCGGACTGTGCACGGCCTACGTGTACGACAAGACGCGCGCCCTGCTTGCGCCAGTGCTGGTGCATGCGCTGTACAACGCCGTTGTGCTCGTGCAGTAACCGGTCTACCTCACTGTCTGCCTGACTATGAATTTAACCATGAACGTTCGCATGACCGCCTGTCGCCTCCTCCTTGCGCTGACTGCCTGGGTGCTGCTGGCAGAAGGCGCGTGGGCGTGCCGAGGGCCGTTTTCCGACCCTGGGCATGTCAAACTGGAGCGCTACGAGCAAGCGTTTTTGGGTAAGGTGCTGGCCGTTGGGAAAGGCGCGCCGGTGAACGCCGGCATGCCCAACGCCTATACCCCGGAGCTGACGATCATCCAGGTGACGCGCACCTGGGGCAAGCATCGCGCAGCAACGCTGATCATCAACGATGTTTTTCTTGCCGTTGGCGGCCCCGATTGCGTGCAGCTTTTGTTGCCGAAGGTGGGCGAACAATGGCTGGTTGTCGCTACCGAGCTGCCGACGGGCGAATTCGCATCCTCGTCATTAAAAAGTTTCCCGATAGTCGGGCCGGCCGACGACCTTCCAGACTTTGCCGCGTTCAAGAAAAAGCATGGCGCAGGACGAGCGCCCGGCGTTGCTACACCATGTCCTGCACCAGGCTCGCAGAAGCAATATCAAGCTGCGTCAGGCCCTCGCGCCCGTAGTCAAGATACACCCGGGTGCCATCGCGCTGCCCCCTGATGCCGACGACGACTGCGCCCCCCAATTCAGGGTGCCGGACCGCTTGCCCGATCTTCTTGTTAAATGGAAGATAGGGGCAGGTCCACTGCAATCCCAGCAGCGATGGCGCCGCATGATCGTAGCGGCGGATAAAATCGATCACCTCGACCTCCCCCTTATGGCGCTCGATGAGCGCGTCAAGACCGGGATCGCGCTCCAGCAAGGCGAGAATCAAGTGGGCTGCCGGCGAGACGCGAACCAGCGTCGGCGCCTCCGATAATTCACGGTTGCAGCCAGCAAGGTCGCGGCAGCGGTCGAGAAATGGCAGCACCTGGCCAAGCAGCAAGGGTGCCAGCGCCTGCACGGCGGCGTCAACCTGCGTGATGTCGGCCACTTCAAAGGCTGACTTGCGGCCATCGGGAAAGGCATGGAGCGCCACCGAGAACGTGGCGCTGGCGGCAAAGGCATCCGGATCGTCCCGCTTGCCCACCAGCGGCACGACGATCGCTTCGAGCGCGTCGTAGCGCACCAGGAAGGACATTCTGAATTCCCAGGCATCGAAGCGGCTGTTGATCGCAAAATGCACGCGCTGGCGAGCGCCTTCGAGCAAGCGCACGCAGTTGCCGCCGGCCTGCTCGCGCACGAAGCCGTGGGGCGCGAAGATATTGAGCAAGGCGGCGTTGACGGCGTAGCGCGCGTCGGCCTTGGTCATCCTGGTCACCCAGCTGGTGTAACCCAGGTCATACTGCGCAACGCTCGGCAGAACGGCGTCCGAGGCCGTGCGCACGCGCCGGTAAAATTTGTCGTAGGTGTGCAGGCCGAGGCTGCGCGCGGTCTCGAACACAAAGTCGGTGACCTTTTGCTCGTTCTGCGATACGCCCAGGATGAAGACGCGCGCATCAGTCACGCCGGTAACGACGCCGTCGATCCAGACATCGTCCGCCTCGGCCGCGTAAAGGTCGTTCGGGAAGCGCTCCATCAGGCGCGCCGCCAGGACAAGAAACGTCGGGTTTTGACCCACGGGCGCGGCCGGCGCCGCAGCGATCAGGCTCCTTGCCTCGTCCACGCTGCGCGGCTCCGGCCCCTCCCACAGGTAGATGAAATTCATTTCATGCGGTCCAGGCCGAATACGGCAGCTTGACCAGGCTGGAATTGAAATAGCGCCGGTCGTGCGTGACTTCCGCGCCGATCCAGTCGGGCTTGTCGAAGCGCTGGTCTTCGGTCGCCAGTTCGATTTCGGCCACCACCAGGCCCGCGTTGGCGCCCAAAAACTCATCGACTTCCCAGATGTTGCCGGCAAAGGCAATCCGGCGCCGGTATTTTTCGATGATGGGCTGGTGGCACAGGCGCTCGAGCAATTCGTTGGCGTCGGCCAGCGCAATCGGATACTCCCATTCGCCCCGCGTGGCGCCCGTGCTCAAGCCCTTGATGGTCATGGTGCCTTGTTCGCCTTCGACGCGCACGCGCACGGTGCGCTCCGGGTCCGACGACAAATAGCCCTGGCGCAGCAGCACCGGCTCGCCCAGCGCGCGCCAGGCGTCGCCGGTGAGCAGGAACTTGCGCTCGATCTCGACGCCCACGGTCAGTCCAGCGAGCTGAGGATAGGCTGCAGGATTGCCTTGCCCAGCTCGGCACTGCGCGGGCCATTCCAGCCGGTGTAGGCATCGGGCAAGTCGGCATTGTCCTTGAACGGCATTTCCAGCGTCAGCGACAAACACTTGAAGGTGTGGCCGATGTACTTGGAAGCGAGCGTGAGCATGTCTTCGTTGTACTTGCTGGCGGCATAACCGTGGACGTTCTGGAAGTCCGGGCTCGACAGCATGTACTGGTCCACGAACGCTTTTTGCTTGGCGGCGCGCTCGGGCGTGAAGTCGGCCAGCATTTCGTTGCCAGCGACGAAGTTGTAAGGCAATGCTTCGTCGCCATGAATGTCGAAGAACATGTCGCAGCCGACTTCATGAATCTTGTTTTTGACGCACAGTACTTCGGGGCTGCGTTCAAGCGACGGCGTCATCCATTCGCGGTTGAGGTTGGCGCCGGCCGCGTTGGTGCGCAGGTTGCCGCGCACCGCGCCGTCGGGATTCATGTTCGGCACGATGTAAAACACGGCGCGCTGCAAGAGCTTGCGCGCGATCGGGTTGGCGGAATCGAGCAGCGCATCGATCATGCCTTCGACGAACCATTCAGCCATCGTCTCGCCCGGGTGCTGGCGCGCGATGACCCAGATTTTTTTCTCGGCCGCAGGGTTGCCAATGACGACCAGGTTCATGTCGCGACCTTCGATCGAGCTGCCCAGGTCGTGCACGCGCGCGATGGGATTGTCGGCCACTTCGCCCAGCAGCGTCAGGTGGCGTTCCCACGAGTACGGCTCGAAGTAGGCGTAGTAGACGCTGTCGAGCTCGGGCGTGTGGGTGACCGTCATCACCTGGCCGTCAAAGGTGGTGGGCACGCGGAACCAGTTTTCGGTGTCGTAGCTGGCGGCGACCTGGTAGCCTTGATACCCGCCCGGATAGGTAGCCTTGCCGGCATTCAAGAAGCGGATCGTGCAGGCCTGGTCGCGCGCGCCTTGCAGGCGGAAGTGAAACCACTGGTGGATGTCTGCGTGCGAATCGGCGCGCAAGTTCAGGTCGATCTGGTGGGCATTGTTGGCCTGTACCACTTCGATGGCGCCGGAATCGAATTGCTGGCTGATTTTGATAGGCATGAAGGCTCTCTTGTTAGTGGTTTCACAATGAAGGCATGATACCGGATTAAACGTCGGCTGACGCTGCCAGGAAATCGATGAGCGCGCGTATTTTGAGGGCAATATGGCGCCCCGGCACATACACCGCGTGAATCATGCGCCGGTGCGGATCGCCCACTTGCCAGTCGGCCAGCACGGGACGCACGCGGCCGTCGGCCAGCGCGGCGCGCGCCGCAAAGTCGCTGACCAGGCCAATGCCGCCGTCCGCCTCCACCGCCGCCATCACCGCCGCGCTGTTGTTGATGGTCACGCGCGTTGGCACCGCCACGCTGGCGGTCTCGGCGCCGCGCTGCATGCTCCAGCTGCCGCCCAGCTCCGCATGGCGCAGGCAGATGCAGCGGTGATTGGCCAGCTCGGCCGGCGTGGCGGGCACGCCGTGCGCGTCGAGGTAGCCGCTTGAAGCCACCAGTACATACGTCAGCGCGCACAATGGCCGCGCGGCCAGGCCTGGCGCCAGGTCGCGCGCGATGCGGATGGCCAGGTCTTCGCCCTCCTCGATCAAGTCGACGGTACGGTCGACCAGGGTCAGATGGACGTCAACGTCGGGATACCGGGCCAGAAAGAGCGGCAGACGGGGCGCCAGCCACATTTGTCCGAATACGATGGGCGCGGTCACGCGGATCACGCCGGTGGGCTGGGCGCTGTAGCGGCCGGCCAGGGCATTAACTTCACGCGCTGACGCCAGCATGCGCGTGCAGCCGGCATGGACCTGCGCGCCCAGTTCGGTCAGCGACAGCGAGCGGGTGGTGCGCTGGAGCAAGCGGGCGCCCATATGCGCCTCGAGCCGCGACACGTGGCGGCTGACGGCGGAGGTCGCGATGCCGAGCTGGCGCGCCGCTGCCGAAAAGCTCCCGCTATCGACAACCTGGGCAAAAATCGCCATTTCCTTGAGAAGTTCCATGATTTCACGGCGTTCTCAAAGACCAAGTGCAACACCTTCTGCTGTAAGGTGCCGCCATGGCAAAAATCTACAAACATCTGACTAC